>JALHOI010000304.1 GCA_022843085.1 Pseudobdellovibrionaceae bacterium | reverse complement strand
CGAGGTCTCGGTCACATCGTGCCTGTTCCGCAGTTGCCGGCGGCTTTGTGGGCATTTCGAAACGGAATCAAAACTTACGGTGTAAGTGGCGTAGCCAATCCAAGCGAGCCGCTTCAACTTGTCCTAAGTATTGACGCCTTGACGGCTGACAACATCGCAGCTGTCAAAGCTGGCGGCCGTGGAATCATCTGGGATGGCAAAAGTCGATTCATGTCGATCGATGTGATGCCTGAGGACTTTCCTGGTCAGGATTTGCGCGACGTACCGATTCGAAAAATTCAGGAAGTTTTTCTTCAGCGAATAAAGTCAGTTTTCAAGCCACAGACTACTCCCGCTTTTCGAAGCATTGACCATGGCCGTTCGTAGCTTGATGGGATCTGTACCGTGATTTCCTTGGGGCCGACCAAAGTCTATACAGACTTATCAGACCAACATGTCAGCTTGAACCTAATCTGTTAGCCTAAACGGATGGAAGCGAGGGCATGATGAAGCTAGGTTTTACGATTCTTTTGGTCTGCTCAAGTTCATTTTTTTGGAACTAGCTTCGCGCAAAATCAGGAGGCGGAGAAAAAGGGAGATGAAATCTCTGTTCGATGCCCGCTCGGCAAAGACGCAGCCCAGTGCTTGGCCGATCAAGAACTACTTTATAAGAAGCTAGGCTGTCAGATGGAAAAACAAGCCTGTGGCCCAGCCAGATCACTAACTAAAGCGGGTCCGAAAATGGCGGCCGTCTGTCGATACCTCAGCGCCAACTGTGCGGCGCGGTCCGGTAAGTGTGGCGAAGGTTACAACGCGCGTTGGTTGGATGGTGAAAATTCAAAAGCGATTTGCGTTCTTTCTCCAAAACGTACGAGCGGCGATGAACCACGTTCGAAGGTCGCTCGCTGAGAAATTCCCATCCATCGAATTGATTCGTTTAACTCGGATCCACTACTTTTTAAGTCGGCTCGACTCAATTTTTGCCGTGAGTTCATTCACAGTTGTGATGAGTTCATCGACTTCGTCTTTTTTACGGGGCACCAGCGGCTGGGTCGGTATATCGTCGACAAGGTTTCGAAGATGTTTGTTGATTCGAATCAACGGGCCTTCGTAACGGTGGGTGATCAGCATCGCCATCACAGCGGCCGTTCCGCCTGACACGAGCAAACAAACTACGGCGCCCCACGCTGTCGTGCGAATGAAACCATCTAAGACCAACACTCGGACCATTTCGAAGTCAGACTGAGACGCGAGGTTTGGGTCATTGAGGGTCGCCGAAACTTGAGAATAGAGAAGATACGTGTAAGCGAGGATCGTGACGAAAATCAAAAAGAGAGCGCCAAGCGCATAGAAAATCTGAATCGGTCGATTATAAAAAAAAATGATTCGTTTTCTGCGTGATTTTTCAAATGTTCGACTCATGCTGCACACCCCTGCACCCCAAGCCTATCGCTCTCGCTGCGATAAATTAACTATTTTCTGCGCCGAGGACCAGGCGATATTCTTTGAGAGATGGATTCAGATTAAGGAAACGCAGGCCAGCTGTAGGCCTTGTTAACGCAAAATGAGACTGCAACTGCCCAACCTACTTTTGGTGCCAGAGCAACCTTTGTGTCAGGGTCAATTCTCGGCACCTCGTTGATCTAACGACTCTCGCGACGAAAATCCGCTCCGTTATAAAGTTCGCGGTCAGTCGGAACTACCATCGAAAACCTTTCGACCGGTCGAAGTCTTCGTTCAACAGTGACCGACACGACTTTGACAGTCGTTGATTACGACTTTTCTCTTTCGGCTGAGACAATTTCAAAGATGCAGTTGATCAAATTCAATTTATTTATGGGCTTGGTGATATAGCTAGTAAAGCCCGCCTGTAAGCAGCGGTCGCGCTCTTCTTTGAAAGCATGCGCAGTGAGGGCAATAACCGGTTTCCGGTAGCTCGCGTGCCTCAAACCTGCAAGGGCCTGGTGGCCGTCCATAACCGGCATTTGAATATCCATGAGTACGACATCAAAATTTTCACTGAGAGCCGCCGATAGTCCCTGTTGCCCATCAGAAGCTTCTTTGACCGAGGCGCCCGCAGCTTTCAAATACATGCCGACAATAATTCGATTATCTGCAGAATCGTCGACAACAAGTACCGAAACACCCCTCAGCGATTCTGCCGAGTCGACTGTCGGTCGCTCGATTCGGGGCGTGTAGGCTTCGGCATTCGTCGTCCGCAAGCTCAACGGAATTTCGATTTTAAATACACTTCCCTCTCCCGGTAGGCTTCGGTCGAGAGAGAGGTCGCCGCCAAGATGTTTCGCAAGACGCTTTGAGAGCGCTAAACCAAGCCCCGTACCGCCGTACTTTCGGGTCACCGATGCGTCGGCTTGCATGAAGGGTTCAAAAATTCGCGCCTGCTGCTGGGAAGTCAAACCAATGCCGGTGTCTTCGACACGCACAATGAGGCGTGAGTCTTCGACCGCGAGGTCAACTTTCACAGTGCCTTTCTCGGTAAACTTGATCGCATTTCCGATGACGTTGGTGAGAATCTGACCGAACCGAACAGAATCGGTCTGAATCCGATTCGGTTTCGGCGTTCGCCAGTTCAAATCAATTCGCACACCCTTCATGTCAGCTCGCAACGACATCGTCGAAAACACGTCCTCGATCAGCGAATCGATTTCAACGTCGGCGATTTCGATTTCAATTTTATCAGCTTCGATTTTTGACAGGTCGAGCAGATCATCAATTAAACGACTTAATAAAGTCGCATTTCTAAAAATACGTTCGATAAACTCGTTAGCTTCGACGTCTTGATTGACATGCGCCCGCAGCAAATCACCGAAGCCAATGATCGCAGAAAGCGGCGTTCTGATTTCGTGGCTCATATTTGCCAAAAATCGAGTCTTCGACTCACTTGCGTTTTCGGCTTCTTGCTTGGCTTGCCGCAGCTCTTGCTGCGCACGGTGCTCGCGCGTTACATTTAATGTGATGCCGTCAAATCGAATCGGCTTTCCCGATTTATCGTAGTCTGTCCACCCAATGGCTCGAATCCAATTCAATTTTGAGACATCTTTCGGATCAATCGTTCGGTAACGAATATCGTACGGCGAATGGTTCTCGATCGAATGCTCGATGGCCGCCCGTGTGCGGTCGCGATCGTCGACGTGTATGTGCGCGTAGAAAGTGTCCATTGTAACAAACGCATCGGCATCGAGGAAAAAATGTTTTTTAACTTCCTTGGACCAAATCAGTTCATCAAATGGTAGGTCGCAGTACCACACGCCGAGGTCTGTCGCTTCGACTGATCTGCTGAAACGATCGCGTAGATCTGCGAACTGCTCTTCGGACTGAACTTGATCGTCGATGTCGATCACAGTGCCGATATAGCCCAGAAATTCTCCATCATCTGCACGAAGCGGAAGCCCCGAGTCGACGGCCCACCTATAGGTTCCATCACGTTGTCGTAGGCGATATCGGATGCTGATTTTTTCTTTAGATTCGATCGCAGAGAAAAAGGCTTTAGCCGCTGACTCTTTGTCGTCGGGATGACAGTTTTCAACCCAACCAAATCCAAGATCAAGCTCTGGTGTTCGTCCCGTGATCTCGTACCACTGCTGACTCAAGTACGTGCACTCGGCGTCTTTGTTTGTAATCCACATCACCGCTGGCGACTTGTCGACCAGCGTTCGAAAATGGGCTTCGCTGGTTTTTACGGCTTCAGTCAGACGCTTCGTTTCATGAATATCGAGGCATGCGCCGATAAATCCATCAAACTCGCCTGAATCTTTAAATATCGGCACACCCCTCGCGCTTATCCAACGGTACGAGCCATCGTGAAATCTTAAGCGGTACTCGAGTTGAAAAGGCGTTTGCGTCTCGAAGTGTCGCTTATAGGTCTCGAGGTATTTCTCCAAATCTTCGGAATGTACTTTGCGCATCCAGCCATGACCGGTCGAAGCCTTCATCTCTTCACCGGTAAATTCTAGCCAAGCGTCATTGAACCATGTTCGAGCCTCGTTTTTACCGGCAATCCAAACGAGAACCGGAGCCGAATTCACGACGGCTTTAAAGCGTTGCTCGCTGGCTTTACGTGCCTCTTCGGCAAGAATCCGTTCGTGGATGTCAGTCCATGTTCCGTAGTATTTGCGAATGTTGCCCGACTCATCGAAGTGCGGGCTCGCTTCTGATCGAATCCATCGGTATTCATCTGTTAAACCGATTTTGATTTTGAAGTCGACTGAGAATGACGCTTGAAGAGCGCGTGCCTTAGCCCAGGCGTCGATCGTCTTCTGCCGATCTTCCGGATGAATGATCTCGGTCCATCCCCAGCCGGTCATCCTCCCACGATCATATTGCACGAATTCGACAAAACGTTCACTTACGTAGTCAATTGAACCGTCAACGTTGGCCCGCCAAATGAGCTGTGGGATTGCTTCGACAATC
>JALHOI010000303.1 GCA_022843085.1 Pseudobdellovibrionaceae bacterium | reverse complement strand
CGATACAACAGGCATGTTGTTCGAACTCCCGGCGATCAGATGGGGACGATTTAAAGCAACAAAATTTGCCAGATTTTTCGGAAGATTCGCATCGTGATACCAAAGATCGAGTGCATTAGTTTTAGGAAATTTAACTCGCAGGTTTGCGGCGAGCTCGCTAACGCCTTCGCCCACACTTAGCACGGACGCGTCGCTTGGAAAGCGGTGCATGTAATCTTCGGTTAGACCTAAATGTTTTTTGACGTCCAACAACCGGTATTCGTTTGGCCCCGTGATGACTCCGCCATTGATCTTCGGTAACTCAAGCCAGTCCTTCTGGACTTTGTTGTCAAATGTCGGCGTGGTCTGTTCATCGGTTACCGGTTCAAAAAGGCTCTGTCTGAGCCACCGAATCGCCGCCTCTTGCTCGGCTTGGTCTTCGCGCGACAAGGCTTCGAGTGATTCATCGTTCGAATCTTGGTCTGCAAGCTTTGCGAAATCAGACTTGCAACGTTCTCTCGCACCCGGAGCCGCCCACGCGTCGGTCGAAATCGAAGTGACCGACCAAAGGACCACCACGGCTGTGAGAATAGCGAGCTTGCGAAAAAGCGGCAGGCGCCGAGTCACGTCTTTCACGCAAATTGATCGGTTTTTGCTGGTCCTTTGTTGAGCCAAATCGGGGACTCACGCGAGCCGGCTCCCGCCCTTGGTCGAGCTACAGCACCGGATTCTGAGGTTCGGCGAAAGCAAACTTCTTCATCACTCGAAAAAGGCCAAAACCTAGGGGCAAAAGCATCAGCGCAAGCACTGTTGCTCCAGCTAAAAGATAGAAATAAAAATCGTTCGCCGGCTCGCACGTCTTCGGACAATTGCCCGAGGCGCAGCTGAGCCCTTCAACGGTTGCGGCCGGCAAACAGTTGAGCGCGAAACGAAAAGTTAAAACTGTTGTAAGCGCGACATGCACAAACGCGATGAAGCCCCACAATGCGCCCTTGATGAATTCATTGAGCACACCAGAAAAACCGCGAGATGAATCTGAATTCGATGACACATTTTACTCCTGATGATCGGGCCGACCCTGGGCTCGGCGCCGAATGAACTTCGTGTGGCAAAAGATGGGGGGACTCTTCTTTCGAAAAGTCCCCCACAAAATATCGACGAGGGTCTTGCGATAAGCCGGATTCTGTCTTCACCACGTCATCGACATCGCGCGGTGGAGGTGATCATTCCTCTAGGCCGGGCATTGCTGCCAAGCTCAAGCGAACTTACCCGAAAGCTTCGTGCGGGCCGCACTTAAACGCCTTCCTATTTGTTCTTGCTCCGCACAGAGTTTGGCTGTTTTCACTCCGACGACGACCCCGTGGCGGGGGCGGGGGTACCTGCTTCCCAAATTTGGGAAGCAGGTACCCTCGCCCCTCGCCCTCGGGGCATTTTTCTGGTCTCCCGTTCCCAACCAGAAAAGCCTCGGACATTCTCTCTGTTCCACTGTTCCTCACCTTGCGGTGGGGGGTCATTAACCCCTGTGCTGCCCTACGGAGTCCGGACTTTCCTCACCGTCACCCTTTCGAAATCCGCCTTCAGTCGCGAGAATAAAACCGTGAGGTTAAACCCTAGCGCTAATTTCGAACGACTAAGTTTGAGACGCTGCGATCGCCTACAAGACCGGCGGCAGTATACCACAATCCCACTTTGACGCAACGTGCATGAATCGCTGTTTCTCGAGCCAGAACTCACCGATAGGCCGAGGCAGGCTTTCAAAGGGGGCACTCGATGAACTCTCAAAAAAATCAAACGGCCACTGTGGCCGTTCGCGACTATACCGCACGAAAATTTTTGCTCGCAACAGCACTTCTCATTGGCGCCTACCTGGCTCTTCTTCCGATCTTCCACCGTCTCGCCGAGTGACGATTAAGGAAGAATCACGGGATTTCGACGAAGTCGCAAGATTCCGGCCCACATCCCAACGGAGTAGCAGATGTGGCTCACGAGCGCGATCCAGCACGCGTGAAAGGCCGTATCCATGCGGCCCTCCGAAACACCCCGCAATATGATCGGCGCACAAACGAAACCGAGATAACCGACAATCAAAAGCTTCAGCGGAGCCGAGTACCCGACTGCCGGCAACAAAACGGCGAGTACTGCAATAAGTAATGCGAGAACCGGGATCGCCTTCTTTGTTTGTAGATGCTCGGGATGCACGCGGGCGACATCGATCTGACCCCACCCGTAACGGAAAACGCGTCGCGCCCACTGGTCTGTCGATCGATCCTGACGGTGAAGCGCGACAGGGGCTGAGAGCAACCAAAGGCTTCCCGTTTTTCTCAGCCGATAACTCATTTCAAGATCCTCACCGACTCGAGAAAACTCTGAATTGAAACCGCCTGCATGACGAAGAGCTTCGACGTGCAGCATGACCGCGCACGTCGACAGTTCGGTAACCTTCTTCTTCATGATGCTTTGATGGGTGCTAGCGGGAAGCTGAAGCGCCTGGCTTGAAGCAAGATGAAGATGTTCGAAACTCAAAAAGAGATCGAGCGCTTTCGAAAAGTCCCCTTCGGGAGGCGGACGATTCACTGTTCCTATCCCCACTGCATCCTTCATCGGATTGGACTGTGATTCGCGAATGAGAATCAACAGCCACTCAATCGCCAGTTCAATGTCGCTATCAACGTATGCGATCCACTCACACTTCTTTTCAATTGCATGCTGGAGCCCATCGGTGCGCGCTGCGCCAATATTGTTTGAAGTTCGCCTTACGACTCTCACAAGTGAGCTCGCGCGCCGCGAGACGCAGTCTTGAACTGACAGCAGCGAAGCGTTGTCGACGACTAGAACACTCGCGTTAATATCAGATGCCGAATTCAGTGCGAGTATAGATTCAAGCGCGCGCTCGAACAAACGAAGCTGTCGATCTTCTTTGAGGTGCACAACGATACAGATAAGCACCGAAGTAATTTTAAGCGGTGCAGCTTGTGGAGTTTTGGAAGACACGCACGAAAGGATAACGCGAGACGAACCAGGTGGCCAGAGCAAAACTTCTCGGATTACTAAGGCCGTTGTGTCAGCTCGTCTTGATCGGCCACAGTCTCAGCGATTTTCGCTACGAGCGCGTCTTGAAACGCGCGAACGACATCTCGATTTCGAGCGGTCGTCGACGTCAGAACAACGAAGGGGACATAGTTCGTCTGTCCGTTTCTAATTTTCGGAACATACCCGACCATTTGATAAGACCCCGCCAGCGTTCCGGTTTTCGCGCGCACGAGGCCGTGGGCGGCTGTGTTTCGCATTCTTGTCTCAAGTGTTCCATCGACACCTGCGATGGGTAGCGATTGCCAGACACTTTCGAATGTCGGCTCAAGCGCGATCTGCCGAAGCAGCGACAAAAAGGCCCGTGGCGAGGCACGATTATCGTTCGAAAGGCCGGCGCCTTCAACGAATTCGAGTTCGGCTGCCCAATTCAGACGACCATCAGCCTGCAACCAGGTCTGCACGAGGTCTTTCATTTTCGCGCGGCTACCCTCCATCAAAGAAACTTGCGCAGGCGAAGATCGTGCGCCAAGCGCTTTGAAGACGGCGTCTGCAATAAAATTGTCGCTTAGCTTATTCGTCGCTTTTACAATTTCTGCGAGCGGGGCCGATTCGATCACAATAAGGTTTTCTCTCTGGCTCGCCAACTGTGTAAGTGCCGTCTGACGTTCAGCATTCGTGCGCGCTAAAATTACAGACACCTTTCCAACAGAGATTTTTTGCGCCCGCAGAGCCGCCAGTAATTCGTTTGCAAACCAAGGCGCTCCGTCGCCAATCGGAAGTCGCAGTTGTCGAATCGCGGGTGCCTTTGACGCGTAAGTTCCCTCTAGCTGAAACCCAAGCAGTGCCCGATCAGGAGAAAGACGGGGCTCGAGGCGAAGTCGGTTTCGATCGGCCGCCGAAGTCGAAGTCGTGGAAGTCACGAAAGCGCTAAGCTCTGGAGCCGCCCAGGCGAACCCGGTTTTCGCATTGATACGAACGGGCGCACAGTTCTCACGAAAATTAAAGCTGGATGCCAGTGAGCCATAACACTCGCGAACGTCTATTGCGGGAATACCAGGGGCGTAGACCGGCCGATCAAGTCGGGGGTCAAATGAAACCAAACGCATTTCTCCGACAAGCTCACGAACGCCGCGCGCCTTAAAGGCGCTGGCAATTTGCTTCATGCGGGAAAGTTGCTCCGACTCAAAAGCCGCAGCTCCGAAAGTGGGATCACCATCTGACGAGATGACGAGATTCGTCGCTTGGCCCTTCGGGCTCATTTCGAACGAAATATTCGTCTTAAATTTGAAGTTCGCACCCAGCACATGAAGTGCCGCCGCCGTTGTCACAATCTTTGTGATTGAAGCAGGTACGAACGCACGATCCTCATTCTGTGCTCGCGCGCCCGGTGAATCGGCAGAGATGCCGACCGTGATATTTTTTGATTTTGCTAGAACGTA
>JALHOI010000302.1 GCA_022843085.1 Pseudobdellovibrionaceae bacterium | reverse complement strand
GTTTCAAATCTTTTCTGCCTCTGGCGGAAAAGCAGTGAAGCTGGGGTGGGCCCCAGCGGAACGTCGAACTAGAACATAATCGCGATCAAAGACAGCTGGTGGGTGTCCGATGAAAATTGGGCCCCTTAATCTGGATGACGTAAGGTAACAAGCGTCAGTGCCTGGCCCGCCGAGAGAACGGTAAGTTCAGCAACTCGCCATGATCCGTCATGGTTTGAGTTTCGTCAGGATTTGCGCTGCGACTGCGGTCGAAGTTGCAACTTTGGTGAAGGCTGCTCCACCTCATCTTTTTTCCTCGCGTGATTTTCCGCCTCTTGGATCTTTTGGGTTCAAAGGCGCTAAGGAATTTGAATCTACATCGCGATCGAAGATCGGTCGCCGGTGTGAAAGGAGATACATGTTAATTACGAAAGAAGATAAAGCGAAAGAAATCGCGGCACTCGCTGCGAACTTCGGTCGCGCAAAGGCTTCGTTCCTCGTCGATTTCAAAGGTATGACGGTTGATCAGGTTACAAACCTGCGCAAACGTTTGCATCCCCTTGACGCCGAGATGAGCGTTGTTCGCAACACTCTTGCTCTTCGCGCGATTGCAGGCCACCCGAAAACAGAAGCAGCGTTGAAAGACGGCTTTCTCGGAAACAACGCAGTTGTTTTCGCGTTTGGTGATGCGGGCGCGACTGCAAAAGCTCTTAATGATTTTTCAAAAGAAGTCGAAAGTCTTCAGTTGAAGATCGGCGAGATGGAAGGCACGGCCCTCAGCGCAGTCAGTGTTAAAGCTCTCGCAAACTTGCCGTCGAAAGACGTCTTGCGCGCGATGCTTCTCGGAACGCTTCAGGGAGCTGCTTCGAAATTTGTTCGAACTCTCGCGGCTTACCAAGAGAAGCTCGAGAAAGATTCGGGCGCGGCTCCAGCGGCGGCGTCAGAACCTGCAACGTAGTTCACTCGACCTTCGGGCCTTGTGAGCTGGCCAATCAGGTTGTCTGATTCGGCACACTGATTCGTTCGATGGTCGACCGGATTAGGATTAATAGATTATTACGTTTTAAAAAACGAAGGATTAAAAAATGGCTCTTACTAAAGACGAAGTCGTAAACTTCCTCTCGGCAATGCCGGTTATTGAACTCGCTGAGTTCATCAAGACTCTGGAAGATAAATGGGGCGTATCGGCTGCGGCTCCTGTTGCAGCTGCTGGCGCGGCGGGTGCTGGTGCGGCTCCGGTTGAAGAGAAAACAGCGTTCGACGTTGTTCTCATGGAAGCTGGCGCTAACAAAATCAACGTCATCAAAGAAGTTCGCGCGGTTACAGGTCTCGGCCTGAAAGAAGCGAAGGACCTCGTTGAAGGCGCGCCGAAGACAGTTAAAGAAGGCGTGACGAAAGAAGAAGCTGCGAAATTGAAAGAGCAGCTCGAAAAAGCCGGCGCGAAAGTATCGGTGAAGTAGTAGCCTCTAGACTTAGTTGCGTTCGGCGCCCTCGGGCCGCCGGCCCAATGTGAAAGACCGCTCGAAAGGGCGGTTTTTTTTCTGGTAATTTTGACGGGAGTCCGATGAGATTTTTGGTCGTAGCTTTGTTTTCTCTGACGATTGCTGGCTGTGAGACTGCGCCTCGTTCCCCATCATTGGATGATGGTCTTAAGGTACCGGCGCTGGCCATTGGCGTAGGAAAAGGGCAGGTGCCCGCTGATACAAAGTTCAGTGGCCGAAACTATTTTTTGGACACGAGTTACGTTCGAGTCGGGTTGTCAGACGCAACCGTGAAAGAACTTGCTGGGATCACACGCACGCACCTCAAGTCGTTGGGCTTTGAAGAGGTCAGTTCGAGGCGCAAATCTCACTTAATGGTCTTTCTTTACGCTGACCGAGACTTGAACTCCAATGACGGTTCCGTCTTAACGGCGACCGAGACGCACAAGATGGTGATGAAGGAAGGCGCACCTGTGTTTGAAACTATCCAAGAAAACTCAAATCAAATGGTGTTTCAGACGCAAGTCCAAATGAATCGACACGGCAGGCGTCCCGAGGTTCTTGGCCATGTTGTATTTCGTTCAGCCAACGAGCAGTGGACAGGCTCCGAGGAGCAGTTGGTTCTCATGTACAAGGAGCAGATCGTAGACCTCCTTCCAAAGGCGCCTTTGCAAAACGAAAAGATGAAAGGCGACCCGGGCTGTATCCTTCGGTTTGGGTTCGAGGAGCACAAAGCTAAAGTGACCAGTGTTTTAAAAAATTCTCCGGCTGAGAAGGCGGGCATCAAAATCGGCGACCTGGTCGAATCGATCGACTCGGTGCCTCATTCATTGAGTACGATAGAGAAGCTAGAAGGCGCCTACGCGCAAAACTTGAAAGTTCCGATAAAACTGATGCGCAACGGGAAGACCATTCGTTCCCAGATTGCCGCAGACGTCGTCTGCGAGTGAGCGGAGTAAGTGGTGCGTCGCCCGGGCCTGATGGGCGGGCGTTGGCGCAGCGATCAGACTTTTTCAACCCAACGGCCGATTTGAATTGGTTGGATTCTGTAGCCATAAACGCTTGAAAGCGTTTGACTTATTCTTGAGCACGGATGAAAACGACCGTCCTGGGATTTTTCTAAATAAGAGTTTCACCGATGAAGGGTGGCCCTGTTTCAAGATTTAGGTTTCACCTAAGTACTTGAAATCAGAGGTTTAAAGGACTCTCGATCGACCCGCTCACTCCGGCTTCATGACAAACCCACGATTGGGTAATTTCATGAAACCGAGGTTGTGCGGGTTTTAGCGTTTAGACATCGCAGGTTTTGTTTAGGTCTTCAATTTTCAGTTAAACGGTCAACCAATTGCGGTTTTACGGAGGCACATGCCGACCACTACAACAGGTTCAAGCGGATCAGGTTCTGGAACGCCCGTCACGGCGTCGAACTTACGAGTTCGAAAGAGCTTCGCTAAGAACAAACAAGTTATTGAAATTCCAAACCTCATCGAGCTTCAAAAAAGTTCGTACGAAAGCTTCCTGCAGAAGGACGTCGATCCAGATCGACGCGGCGACAATGGCTTAAATGGAGTTTTCAAATCGGTTTTCCCGATTTCGGACTTCAACAACACGGCAAGCCTCGAGTTCGTCAGCTACACGCTCGAGCCGCCTAAATACGACGTCGACGAGTGCCGTCAGCGCGGCATGACGTTTGCGGCCGGTATGAAAGTGACTCTTCGTCTCGTCGTTTTCGACGTCGACGAACAGTCTGAGACACGCTCGATTCGCGACATGAAAGAACAAGAAGTCTACTTGGGCGATATCCCGCTCATGACGGCGAATGGTTCTTTCATCATTTCTGGAACCGAGCGCGTTGTCGTATCTCAGCTTCACCGAAGTCCTGGCGTCTTCTTTGACCACGATGGTGGCAAGAACAACGCGAGCGGAAAACTGATCTACTCGGCACGAGTCATTCCGTACCGCGGTTCGTGGCTCGATCTCGAGTTCGACCAAAAGGATCTGATCTACGTTCGTATCGATCGTCGTCGTAAGTTCCCAGTTACGATCTTGCTGAAAGCTCTTGGCTACAGTATCGAACAACTTCTTGAGTACTTCTATGATCTCGACAAAGTCGTCGCGAAGAAGGGCAAGCTCTTCCGTGAAATCGACATCGAGCGCATGGCGGGCCAGCGTGCTTTGGTCGACATCGTCGAACCAAAGACCGGCGAAGTTCTGGTAAAACAGGGTCGTCGTATCACTCGCGCTGTCGTGAAACGCGTTCGCGATTTGGATCTCAAAGAGATCGAAATCTCTCTCGACGATCTCGAAGGCAAAGTTATCGCACGTCCGATCATCGACGAGTCGACCGGTGAGATCATCGCCGACGCCAACCAAGAGATGACGAAGGCAACTCTCGAGCGCTCGATTGCATCGGGCATCGAAGAGTTCCGCTTGATCTTCTTCGACGGTCTGTCGGTCGGTCCTTACCTCCGCAACACCTTGCTCGTTGATAAAATCTCGACCAAAGAAGAAGCACTGCTTGAAATCTACAAGCGTCTTCGCCCTGGCGAGCCGCCAACCCCAGAGGGCGCGGATCAGTATTTCAATCGCTTGTTCTTCGATCCCGAAACGTACGACCTCTCGGAAGTCGGACGTATCAAGATCAACCACCGCTTCGCGATTCCTGCGACTGAGTGCCCAATCACTCACCGCACGCTCACCTCGAAAGATATTCTTTCGGCCGTGAAGACCTTGATCGAACTGAAAAACGGTCGAGGACAGATCGACGACATCGATCACCTGGGCAACCGTCGTGTTCGTTCGGTCGGTGAATTGCTCGAGAACCAATACCGCATCGGTCTCGTTCGTATGGAGCGAGCGATTCGTGAACGTATGTCTCTGCAAGACGTCGACACGATGATGCCGCACGATCTCGTTAACGCGAAACCAGTGAACGCTGTCTTGAAGGAATTCTTCAACGCGTCTCAGCTCTCGCAGTTTATGGATCAAACCAATC
>JALHOI010000301.1 GCA_022843085.1 Pseudobdellovibrionaceae bacterium | reverse complement strand
CCCGAAGGCGGCGGCGGTCCCAACTACAAGGAAACTTAAAGCAACATGGCGACTTTCTTTGCTCTGACTTCGCGCGGCCTTGTCGACGCGCTTCGTGATGAATTGGCGGAACTCGGAGCAAAGAATCTTGAAAAGGAGCCCGGCGGCGTTTACTTCGAGTCGAATTGGGCGACGGTGTACCGCGCGAACCTTCGACTTCGAACCGCAACTCGAGTGGTAAAGCCGATTCTTCGATTTCCGGCTTACAAAAACGAAGACCTCTATAACAACATTCGCAAATTCGATTTTACGACGCTGATTGCGCCTGAAGGCACTCTTGCGGTCGAGGCGAGTGTGCGCGATTCGGTTTTTCAGGATCAACGTTTTGTCGCGATGAAAGTGAAAGACGCGATCGTCGATCAATTTCGCGATAAATTCGGCTCGCGCCCGTCGGTCGACAACGACAAGCCGGATCTTGTCATCGTGGTCAGGGCTTATAAAAACGAATTTCACGTGAGCCTCGACACATCGGGTGAGCCTCTTTTTAAGCGCGGCTATCGTGTCGGCACGGGCGATGCTCCGCTGAAAGAGCATGTGGCGGCGGGGTTGCTTCGGCTAGCCGAATGGGATGGCGAGACTCCGATCGTCGACCCGATGTGTGGGTCGGGAACAATTCTGATCGAGGCGGCGCTCATGGCGCGAAAGATTGCTCCGGGAACTTTGAGACGTCATTTCGGATTTATGGGCTGGAAAGGCTTCGACAGCGAAGCCTTCAAAAAAGAACTCGAGGCTTCAATGGCTTTAGAAGATGAAGCCGCGGTTCGCGTCGAACGAGCGCTTGCGAAAATTTATCCGAACCCGCTTGGTGAAGAGGCGAGCGTTGCCAAAGAAGAAAAGATGCGACCGATGTTTTTTGGTTATGACGTCGATTCAAAAGTGATCAAGCTCGCCCAAGCGAACGCACGCGAAGCCGGGGTCGATGACTTGATCCACTTCCGCCGTCACGCGATGGAGACACTTGAGGCTCCGGTTGAAAAGGGAATCGTCATCACAAACCCGCCTTACGGCGTTCGATTGGGCGAAGAAGAGACGTTGAAAGATGTTTACCGCGATCTCGCGTTCACTTTGAAGTCGCGTTTCAAAGGTTGGTCGGCATTTGTGTTGTCGGGAAATCCCGAACTGTCGTCTGCGATGAAGCTGAAAGCGACACGAAAGTCACTTGTCTACAACGGCACGATTGAGTGCCGACTGCTTAAGTATGATATGTTTTGATAGCGGGAGGGTCGAGTTCTCGAAGTCTTGTTTTGAACCTCGACTTCGACCGAGACTTGAAATCCAGACATTCGGCTAAAGGCTCGACCTTCGGAGCGACCGAGTTGCACACTGTTCGAAAGAACGTAACTCGACCTATCCCGCACTAGGTACAATCGAATTGATACATTCATATTGAGACACCCGGTCGTCTCGCTTACGTACGTTGCCGAAGGTCTGCGTCGCTCATTTCGCTCTTGGAGTGCGGCTCGGTTGCCGTCATCCTAATGACATGCAGGCCGGGTCGGTATGGGGAAAAATGCTTTCGAGGTTTAAAAACCAAGAAAGTGGACAAGCGCTATTGCAAGCGATGGTGATCACGCTTGCGGTTTCTGCTTTGGGCGGAGTTGTCGCAACGACGTTCACCAATGACGTTAAGCGAGCCCTAAGCTCGGGGAAAGTCGGCGCGCGAAGCGCTCTGACCAACGTGCTCAATGGAATCATCACAAGCCCCGCGGTACTTCACGCAAGTCTCTACAATCCAACGTGTGTGAACACTCAGCTGACGCTGCCTTTGCCGAATCTCAATCTTGGTGGTTCGACGTGTATTGACACCAGCGGTGCTCTTGGCCCTGACGGCTTTCGGCCGATTGCACTGCGATCGCCGTTTGATGGCACCGTTTTGCTGACAGGAACAACGGCTGCGCCGGTTCGCTACAGCGTCGGTGGAGAAATTTGTTTAGCGGCGTCAAGCCTTTGCGCGTTTGAAGTCAGCACGAGTTTTTCGACGACGGCGACGTTTACCGAAAACGGTGTTGCGAAGCCAGCCGTGCGCGTTCGTTACGAAGTTCGCAGCCAGAATTCAGTTTCAAACGGCGATCGACAGGCGATTTCGATGTTTCAAGGGGAAGCCACGATTCCGCTTGAAAAAATCAATCGCCGCAGCGATCCGGTCGCGTTTGAAGCGTGTCCGAATGCGACCGGTGCGATTGACCCGGCAGCACTTGGCGAAGTGAAGCTTGGCGTCGAGCGCGAAGTCGGGTGGGTTAACACCGAGAAGGCGATCTGCATCGCGGCCCTCGGAGCGCGGCTTTGCCCGATGAATCGGTTTCAGGTTGGAAAAACGGCGAACGGTGATCCGATCTGTGCTGGTGCGAAACAGGTTTGCCCGACGGGGCAAGTGCAGATTGGGTACCGCGCGGCCGCAGGTGGAGGCGTCGAACCTCAATGCGTGGTTGCAGATTGTTCGAACCGCGGTGGGCAGTTTGGGTTTTTACACCCCAGTGCCGGCGATAACCTTGCGGTCGGTGTCGGTTGTATTTTGGTCGAGCCTCGAGCGGGCTGTGAAGACCGAATTAAAACAACGATCGACGACCTTGGGGATTTGGGATGCTAAACCTCATACGTCGCCAACTTAAGATTTTAGGAAGTATCTCTGGGATGACCTTGGTCGAACTGATCATCGGGGTCGGTCTACTTTCGATCGTCGGTGTCATTGGATCGACGGTTTCGGTGATGGTCATCAATCAAACCAGAGACAAGGCCTACGAGGTTGCGAGGCGTGAACTGCGCTCGGATCTTTCAGTTGCGACACGTGGCCCACGGCAGTTGCGATTGGCGCTTGGTACGGGGTCGCCTCCACTTGTACCGTGCCTCGCTATCACGAATACGCCGGCGGCTCAGCCAACCTGTGCCGCAAGTGCGGCCTTCGCGGGTTTTTCGGCAAGCCTTTCGGGTCAGGCAGGTGCTGGTGCGCCACTCACAAACGCAATCGGTGTCGGCTGCATGAATGTGAAAGGTGAGCAGTGCCCGATGCCGCCAAGCGGAGTGTGCAGCGCAAATTGCCCCGTACGTTTTGAAACTGAATTCAGAATGTCGTGCGCCGGTACAAGACCGACGTGTCCGTCGAATCAAGCGAACCTGATCGTTCGATATTCGATTGCACCAGAATCGACGGCGGCTGACCGAGATAAGTTTCGCCCCGTTCGCGCGGTACAAGTCATTCAGCCGAAGACTCTTTGGGGCGACATCAATAAACTGGGAGAAGGTGCGGCCGCGGTCGAGCTGACATCCGAGCCGAATAAACAAACAGTGTCGTGTGCCGCCGGCGAAATTATGATCGGCGTCGATGTGAACGGCCAGCCGATTTGCGAACCGCTCACCGCAGCGAACCAGCGGTGCGGCCCGGGTCAGGTTTTCACAGGCTACACCGTGGACGGCGGTACTCAGCGCTTAGTTGCGACGTGCGTCAGTAACGTGTGCCCTGATCTTGGCGGCAAGAAGCGTGTCTTTTCGGGGTACGATTCGACCGGCACCATTATTTGCAACGTTATCAATCCCACAAACGCGGTCTGTAACCCAGGTACGGCGGCAGCCCCGACCGGGATTTTTATGACGGGTCTTGATTCGAACGCGGGGGCTCCGGTCTGTCGCAAGAAGACCTGTTTGCCAGGAGAAATCTTTGCCCGCCTCGCCCCTGACGGAAGCGTTGTTTGCAAACGAACTGACCCGTGGATTCCTCGCTGTCCGGTTGGGCCATGTACGGCGCCGCCTGAGCCCGATGCGCTTCCGCCAGCCGTGGGAACTTTTTATTCTGACACGACGACACCTGCAGTGTCGGTTGGTTATAACGGTGTGCCGTGGATATCATCGTGGGTCGACGGCGAGCCGATGCAAGGCTACCGAATGACGTTCAAGAATTTTTCAGGATCAAGCTCGACACCGACGGTCGGTTCACTTTACGTCGACAGTTTGGCGGGCCTTGGAATAAAAACGTGTCAGCTGAACGGCGTCATTACCGATACGACAAAACATACCTGCCAACATTTTTATCGCCGGGTTGATCGCCCGGTGGGTCAGTGTCCTCCGGGGCCATACACCTTCTTTGCGCCGAATTCGTGCGCGCTTTTTGGCCCAAGTCCCAGTTTCGGATGCGCGACTTTCGAAATTCCGATTGCAACGGTGCCTCCGGCAGCTGCTGGCTGGATCGGCACGTGCGGAACGCCCTACAATGCGAGTTACGCCGTCGTCTTGGCGGGTACGATCGGTCGCTGCTGCGCTTATAATTCTGGATATCTTCTTCCGGGTGTTCCGTCCGAGGTGACGAGCGCGCAAGTCGAAACGTTCCCCGTCACCGCGTTTAATTTTAACAACGGATCAAGCGGGCCCGGCACAGCCGAATGCGTGAGCCCATCGGTGCCACATAACGGCAACGTCAGTGGCGCGACT
>JALHOI010000300.1:664-4488 GCA_022843085.1 Pseudobdellovibrionaceae bacterium | reverse complement strand
AAGGCCAGGAGTCGCTTGAAACTGGCTACGCAACTCATCTCTTACCTTCAGCATTCGCACTGTCATTCGAGCACATTCAAAAGCTGCGTTAATTTCTTCACCTTGGCAGCGGCCTGCGTGGGCAGCAGCGCCGCGAAACTCTATGTTGTACCATCGATTGCCGCGTCGGCTTGAGATGATAGATCCGTCGTCGAGGGCCGGCTCGAATCCAAGCGCAGCTCGAGATTTTTTTCCGAATTCTTGAAACATCGAATGCCACGCGCCCGAACCTGCTTCTTCGTTCGGACTCGAGATGACTCGAAATCCCATCTCTGGATTTGGATGTTCGTTAAAAAAGAGTTTCAGACTTTCGATCAGAACAGCGAGACCGCCTTTGTTGTCGATAATGCCAGCACCGTAAGCGCGATCGCCGTTTGATTTTTGCTCGCGGCGATATCCACCGGCCTCGTTCGGTCCAATCACAGTGTCGATGTGTGAAACGCAGGTGATATAGTTATCAGGCGTTTGGTGCGGCGCCCGTTTCTCTGCAACGAGAAGGTCGGCAGTTTTACCGGTCGAGTCTTTAATCCACATGATGGTGAAACCCATCAGCCTCAGTTCTTCGGCCAAAATAAAATGTGTCTTCGCAACGTCAGCCTGGTTCGATGTGACCGAACCACTATTCACAAGCTGTTTCAAAAAAGCTTCGCTTCGGTTTTGCCGTTCTGTCTCGTTTCGCGTCATCGTTTTTGTCCGTGCATGTCTTCGGGAAACTTCACTTTCTGTAAAATTACAAAGCCGGTTGCGAAAAGCAGAATTAGGCTTAGCATGGCTATTCGTGGACTGTCAGAAATTAGGGCCGCGACCGCAATCAGGAGTGGGCCAAGTACCGACGAGAATCGGCCGAGCATGTTGAAGAATCCGAAAAACTCACCCGATTTTTCTGCGGGTATCAGCTGACCAAAAATTGATCGACTCAAAGCTTGAATGCCGCCTTGGACAAGCCCAATCGCGCAGGCCAAGGCGTAGAAATGCCATTCGACTTGAAGCCCCGTCGCTGCGATTGTTACCAGCACGTAAATTAAAATTGCGAGGTTGAGCGATTTTTTGGCTCCGATTTTAGTCGCGAGCAGACTGAAGCCGATAGCCGCCGGAAAGCCGATAAACTGCACAAGTAAAAGCGCCGAGATCAGCGAGTCAGTTTTAAATCCCAACGACATTCCGTAATCGACGGCCATCTTGATAATCGTGTTCACGCCGTCGATATAAAAAAAGTAAGCAATTAGAAACAGAAACGCAGTTTTAAGCTCACGGAGGCGTTTAAACGTTGCGATTAATTCTTGGATCGAGTCTCGAGTAAGCTGAATGAGGCCGACGGGTTTATGAGCAGTCGTGAGGCCAGGTTCGTCGACGTTACACAGGAGAGGTATCGTGAAACACATCCACCAAACGCCGACCATGAAAAATGAAACGCGCACCGCTTGGGCGCTGTCGATGAGACCAAATAGTTCTGGCTTCAGCGTCATGGCGACGTTCAGCGCAAAGAGAACGCCGCCGCCGAGGTATCCAAGTCCGTAGCCAAGGCCCGAAACTTGATCCATCTCGCGTGGTTTTGCGACCGACGGCAGCAGGGCGTCGTAAAAACTCTGACCGCCAAAAAAGCCGATTGAGCTAAAAACATAAAGAGCTGCGGCCCAGGCCCATTCTTGCTTCGCGACAAAATAGAGGCTTGAAGCCGAGACCGCACCGATAAACGTGAAGAACAACAACAGTTTTTTGCGACCCCGCGACCGATCAGCAAGCGCTCCAAGAAGCGGAGATAACATTGCAAGTATGAAGCTCGCGGCGGAATTCGCGTAACCAAGTTTATCTGTCGATTCAACGGCCGTTGATCCGACACTCCAGTACTGCTTAAAGAAAATCGGAAAAAAACCTGCCATGACAGTTGTGGCGTAAGCCGAATTGCCCCAGTCGTAAAGCGCCCAAGAAATGACACGCTTATCTTTCAGCAGCTTGGACCACGGCGCCGGCCCGGACGGCTTACTTTTCTGGGGAACGTCGCTATAAGGCATAGCCTGACGCTCTCGTGGCGCAGCGCTAACTTCAAGTATTTATTGGCCAGTCTTGATTTGCGAATCTTTATTGGGATGACATCCCGCTATTTAGCACCTTAGATTCCGAAGTTCGCAGGGGGCCTATGACGCAGACATTTTGGAACGAAAATGCGATCACGCGCGAGCTCGCTCGCCACTCGGTTGGGCGCAAAGTACTTAGTTCGGTCGGTTCGAGATTCATTAAAAAAAAGCTTTCAGCGTTTGAATTGCTTCTCGACCTTCAAGATCGTTGGGGGGTTTCGAAGTACATCTTAAAGCACGGCGAGTATGACGCCGAGCTTTGCAGACTCATCAAAAGCATTATCCCTCAAAACTCAGTTTGCATCGATATCGGTGCGAACATCGGTTTCTGGACAAACTTTCTAGTTTTAGAGTGTCGAGCGCAGAAAGTTTATTCGATTGAGCCAGAGCCTTCGAACCTCAAACTGTTTCGGCTGAACGCCGAACTGAATTCGAGTAAGGAAAAGGTCGAACTGTTTGCCAATGCGGTCGGAGATAAGCCAGGCAAACTGTCGCTCTTCTTAAGCGAAGACAATGCCGGCGACCACCAGCTGTATGATTCGAAAGAGGGACGCAAACAGATTCAGGTCGACGTGAAGCGAGTCGACGATCTCGTCACAGACAGCAAGATCGACTTCATCAAGATGGACGTGCAGGGTTTTGAACCCTTCGTTGTTGACGGTATGCTTGAAATTCTTGAGCGCAACAGAGATATCGTTGTGCTGACCGAGTTCTGGCCTTCAGGAATCCGCAGAGCCGGCTCGAATTCTCAGAGCATGCTGGATCGATTTTCTGAACGTGGTTTTTCTTTCTACGTGAGTCATGATTCTGGTGGCGCTTCTGATAGACTTAAATTGCTGAATATCACCGAGGTGCACTCGCATATTGAAGACGGGCATCACATTGATCTCATTCTTTCCAGGCGATCACTGGCAGCGTCGGAAAAGAAATGACAGATCAAAGTTGGATCGAAGTACGCGGCCTCGTAAAAACCTACCCATCGAAACCGCATCCGATAGAAGCCGTGAAGGGACTAAGTCTGAAGATTCCGAAAGGAGTCTGTTTTGGGATTTTGGGTCCGAACGGTGCCGGCAAAACGACGACGATCGAAATTATGGAAGGCCTCACGAAGCCCGATGAGGGCGAGGTCCTTTTCAAGGGCGAAGTTGTTATTTCGGGTCGCGGCGGACCGCGTGCGCCACGAGCTTGGTCTCGAGCTATCGGCATTCAATTTCAGCAAACCGCGCTTCAAGACCACCTCACCGGCCGCGAACTTCTCGAACTTTTCGCAGGTCTCTACGCGCTTGACGACCAGAAAGGGCATGTCGCGCGGGCGATTGAAACTTGTGAAATCTCTGAATTTGTAGATCGTGAGCCAAAAAAACTAAGTGGAGGGCAAAGGCAGCGTGTACTTTTGGCGCTTGCACTTGTTCATGCGCCCGACATCGTTTTCCTCGACGAACCGACGACGGGTCTTGATCCGCAAGCTCGCCGAGTTTTTTGGAAGCTTGTCGATCGAATCAAATCACAGGGGCGAACGTTGATTTTGACGACGCACTACATGGATGAAGCCCAGATTCTTTGCGATATCGTGGTACTCGTCGACCGAGGACAAGTGATCGATGAGGGTGCACCGAAAGAGCTTCTGCTTAAGTATGAGGTCTCAAATCTCGATGACCTGTTTCTAAAGCGCACGGGTCGCGATCTCCGCGGGGAAAGCAACGAGGGCAA
>JALHOI010000300.1:0-654 GCA_022843085.1 Pseudobdellovibrionaceae bacterium | reverse complement strand
GGCGACACCAAGTATCGTCCGTGCCCGTTGCTGGTGAAATACGTGGAAGCCGGGTGGCTTGGCCGAAAAACCGGCCGTGGTTTTTATACCTACGAGGGCAAATAGAAATGGAACTTCTGAAACGTCTTTGGCAGCTATTTATTGCGCGCAACAAGGAATTCTATCGCGACCGTGGTTCGATGGCGTGGAATATGCTTTTTCCGATTCTTATCATCGGTGGTTTTGCGTTTGCGTACGGTGGAAAGCCAAAGCCGCTCTTCTCGATTGGGGTCATCCTTCGCGGTGAGACGACGTTGCTAAATAACCCGCTAAAGGATTGGAAGTACGCGAGACTCGTCGCTGTTGAGAGTGATGAACCGTCGATTTCAAAGGCGAGAGAGAAAGTGGCAAGGCATCAGCTTGATTTACTCATCGACTTTGACGAGAACCGCGGTCGATTTTGGGTGAATCCGACGTCACCACAGGGTGACACGCTCGAAAAAATGCTGACGTCGATTAAAAATTTCGAATGGACACGAGAATCCTCGGTCGGACAAGAAGTGCGGTTTGTCGATTGGCTGACACCCGGAATCATCGGTATCAACATGATGTTTTCAGCCCTTTTCGGGGTTGGATATGTTTTAGTTCGATACCGAAAGTCGGGAGTTTTAAAAA
>JALHOI010000299.1 GCA_022843085.1 Pseudobdellovibrionaceae bacterium | reverse complement strand
ACTTATTGTCTGTCACCAGAGCTGAAAATCAGCTTGAGCACAGATTTAAAACTAAAGAACCAAACCGGCCTCTTTGCCGTACCAAACCTTCAAGATCTCCTTCATCGTTTCAGGAGTCGTCGACCAGTTGGTTGCGGCCTCTTGAACAACGGCGTTGATCTGTGACTTATCGCCCTTCATCGCTTCAGCAAGAGCGCCCTTAACCTTGTTCAAGTCTTGGCCATAAAGTCGTTTCGAGAAGTCCGCGATATCAGCTTCCGTGCGAGCACGTGCTTTTCCAAGCTCGGCGTAATCGTGAAGGATTTTTGCGACGCGGATGCCTGTTGCTGTATCGAGCGCGTACTTCGCTGCGAAGAACTCGCCAGCAGATTTCACAACGTTCTGCTCTTGCTCAGCAACTTCACCTGCGAAATCGCGGCTTGAACCTGAATCATCGTTCAAAGCATCGCCGTAGAAATCGTAGTAGATGCCGGATGGTGAGCGCCAGTACCAGCCGATATGAGTCTCGTAATCACCATAGCTGTCGATGTAATTGATCGTGCCGAAAGACAGTGCGTAGTAGCGGTCGAAGTAGGGATCTTCGGTATCAACGATCTTGAAACCATTTGCGTAGAAGTTGCAGCCTGGGCCAGGAGTACTGCCGCATCGGTAACCGTAAACATCGTACCAAGCTTGATAACCCGGATCGATGAAACCGCCGCCAACACCACCACCGCCGCCACCGCCGCACGCTGAAACTAGAACTGCTGCTGCGAGTGCTGTCATCACAGCGCTCAAAGACTTTTTAAACATGTAGCCCCCTTGAAAGGATTGATTGGTTTTCGCGAACTTCCAAATCACACGCGGTCTGTTTGCCACCACAGCGAGCAGGGTCACATCGTTAGTCGCACACCCCTGCCATGCGCGCGAACACGCTAAGGGTCTTGCAACGAAGTTCGAGAGATTTGTACCGCTGATTCGAATTCAGAAAAACGGACAGAGTCGGTCCGTGTTCGGAAGACGCAGCCGTGTAAAAGCCGCAGTTCGGCATGAGCCGCCGGCCTAAAAGAAAATGCTGCGACGGGCCGAGGAGCTACCGAGTGTCGGCGCTGGCGTCGAAACAGCTGAGATAAGGAGCTGCGATCGGAACCCGATTGGGGAAGGTCGCCGCAAGACACGACGTCCACTCGGCGGCGGCATCTTTTGCTTCCGCTTCTTTTTTGTCTTCAAGAAACTTTCGAGCTTCGTAGAAATCAGACCAGCACGTACGATCGAGGCTGACGAACGGAACGCTGTCATCAATCGCAGCGGCAGCAAATGTTGCGACCCGGTCGTACGTGACCGAATCTTTTGGCGTCGCACGACCCATCGCAATTTCTTTGCGAGCTTTTTGAACGACATCATTCAGAATCTGGCTTCGAAGCTTCCGGTTGATCGGTCGTACACCGTCGCAACCCGTAAACGTAGTTGGCGTCGAGCTCGCCAAAGGCTTTTCGCCCGCAACTTCGTTTGTCGGAAGCTCCGAAGGCGCTCGCTCTGCTCTCGCGGGTGCCACTTGATCTGGTCCGCGCCCTCGCCCACGTGTTTCGTTTGAAACGCAAGCGAGCGGTGCAAACCCCATGACGACGAAAGTGATAAGCCGAACGCACAATTTCAGTTTCATTCGCCTTTTCCTTTTTTGACTTTCGCCTTCGTTTTAACTTTCGGCTGAGGCGGCGCCACTGGCGGTGTTGTCATACCTTTCATTTGTGCGGTCTTGAACTTGTTTTCGTATTGTTTGGGCAAAGGATTTTTATGGAACAGTACGAGTCGGGGACTGCGACTTTCGTTACCGTCGTTGCATTCGTAGGTCGGGCTATTGATGGGTCCGCGCCAGGCCTCGAACCCGGCCGTCTTCGACGATTCCATACATCGCTTGATGGACAAAATGTGCTGAGCTGTCTCTTCGTTTGCACGAGCTAGGGTCTCGACCCACTTTGCGCGGTCGGGCGGCTCGATATCGCGAAGCAACTGTGCCGCGATTCCAGGCCCCATATTGTAAGCGCCCGCAGAAGCTAACATCGCGTCGAAGTTTGGATTCTTATTTTCAGAATTGTCGATCTGCAATTCTCCATCAAGCCTCGCTTGAAAATGATAGAGAATAGATTTTACGTAAAGTGCGGTCGCGCCGATCGCAATCTTCGGATTCTGAATGGTCACGGGATTTACAGCTCTTGGCGGTGGTCCTTTGTGCAGCTTTCTTTGACTTAAAGTCTCGTAGTAGCGTTCCCAGCCCAGGCGATTTTCTCGATTCATAAGCCGATTCTTCGCGTAGGCAAGATCTTCTTTCGCTTGGTCCTTCGACTTTCCGCTTTTCGCCATCGACTCTTCGACCGTCCGGCTTGCAATTTCTTGAAGACTCCGAAGTTCTTCAGCACCCATCGGCTTCAAGATTTTTGTGATGTCTCCCATCGTGCTCTGCAGGTGCTGCCCAAGCCCCATCGCGCCGGTATAAGATCTCGCGCCAGGATCGAACCGACTTTCCTTAAAGATCAAGCAAGCGAGCATCGCTTTGGGTACTTTGAAGCCCGACGCTGCAGCGTCGATCAAGGGCATATAGACATGCTTGATTTTTTCGTACCGCCCAGTTTCTACGGCGTAACATTCGAGGTACCGGTTGAGATCACTATCGGTTTTAAAGGCAGGACTCGTCGGTGCGCTGTCAAACCATGACAACAAACCCGAGGATAAAGTCGGGCTGCCCGGGTCAGAATCGGTACAAACCTTAGCCTTAACACCATTGAGCCAGTCCACCACCCCGACAAGGAATTTTGAATCTTCAGCCAGCGCGCCTGATGGTGCGATAAAAGTCGTCAACAACGCAGCAAGCCCGGCTGCGATGAAAACTTTCCTGAACGGATAAGACTGAGCACGCGAGCCAAGGATCAGCATCGACAATCTATCGGACGATTGGCTTTCAAGCTTTCGATGCGGCTAGGGAAAACTATGACCGCGTTCTCATCTTGAGGCGATAGGTTGCAGCGGCGCCGATCACCATAACTAAACTTAGCGCGAGTGAAACGGTGAAAATCCCAAAAGCTGGACCACGCGGGTCAGAGCGTGAAATCTCCATGAAGATTCGACCTAGACCATGAAGACCAAGCCAGATCAAAAAGATGCGACCACGAAACGACGTCGGGCCTCTTTCAAGCTTTAGAAGTAAGAATCCAACGGCCAGCTCCCAAAGTACGGCAAAGCTTTGCGACGGAAATCGATAAAAGTGGCCGCCAAGTTCGCACACGCGACCAAAACAGCAGCCGGTCAAGAAGCACGCGACGCGACCACCGGCGTAACCGAAGGCCGCGACCGGTGCAAAAAAATCAAGCCAGCTTAAAAAGTCGCGACCCTTTTTAAATTTCATCCACGCGTACATCGAAATAACGCCGCAGATTGCACCGCCGTACCAAACAAAACCGCCACTCAAAACATCAAAAATCCTTAGTGGAGATTCGAGATAGTAGGCCGGCTCTTCCCAAACAATATGAAAGAGTCTGGCACCGAAGAACCCTCCAAGCATCGCGAAGATAAACAGGTCGAGCGCCGCTTGAGCGGGTCGTCCTCGCGCTTGGGCTCGAAGTGGAATAATGAAGGCGCAGACACATAAGACAAGGCTGATAACGACGAAGTAGGTTTGAATTCGAAAGTCACCCAGCTCGAGCCAGGGAAAAAAGCCGGACGTCGACTGAACAGCCGACGGATTCACGTCGCCTTAGGTTCTTCAGTTTTTGACGCTTCAGCCATACTTCTCTTCGTACGCGTCAGTTCGAGAAAGAGCAGAACCCCGACACCTGCCACAATCGCGCTATCGGCAACGTTGAAGGCTGGCCACGTGTACGATTTCTGCAGATGAAAATCGAGAAAGTCGATGACATAGCGAAAACGGATTCGGTCAATGTAGTTTCCGATGGCTCCACCAAAGACGAGCGACAAAGAAGCGATTGTCCAGCGATCGACTTCAGCGACGGTTCTCAAAATAGCAAGAATGATAAGAAGTGCGACCGGCGGCATCGATAAGAAAAAGATCTCACGAAATGTCGGGTGGCTTTCGGCAAGAAAACCGAAAGCGGCTCCGTAATTGCGAACGTACGTCAGATTGAAGAACCCCTGAATGACGTCGACACTTTCGTGAAGTTGAAAATGCGTATGAACGTACATCTTGGTTGCCTGATCGATCGTGATCACGGCGCCCGAAATTGCAGCAAGAATCAGATATTTCAATTTCACTTAAATCCTCGCTTCACAACACGTCGTTCATTCAGTTTCAGGCACTTCAGGCTTCGGCACTTCAGGTCTCAGCCAAAGCAGTCGAGCACTTTGGGCACACGGTCGGGTGCTTTTTATCCCGACCTATCTCGGTGCTCCAGTACCAGCAACGTTCGCATTTGTCACCGTCGGCGTGCTCGGCGCGAATGCTCTGTTCACCCCATGGTCCCATCTTCAGGTGAACTTGGGAAACAATAAAGAACTCCA
>JALHOI010000298.1 GCA_022843085.1 Pseudobdellovibrionaceae bacterium | reverse complement strand
TTGATAGAGTCTCTCTTGCGAATCGCGAAGTCCTACAAACCGACCGGCTTAGCTTTGCGTGAGAAACCGCTTCTCGACGCTATTTTTGCCTATGACCACGTCCGACACCTTTTAGGCGCGGCCGAGCAGTCGATCATCGATGGCTTTTTCCGCGGAATCGTCGACCAACAGTTCACCCAAATGAAGCTTGAAAAGCGCTACGGCGAATCCCACGCGACACACACTCTGTTTGCGGTTTCAGTGGGACACGTCATCCAAGACGCGCCCATCGCCTATCACGGAGCAACCCAGTACGCCTTTCACACGGCAAACTCGAAGTTACTCGAGCAAGACAATCTGGACGCTGAAGGAGTCCGAGTTCTAAACGCGCTGCTTCGGGCGGCTTACGTACTCGAAAGATCTGGTAGCACCGCTTACTCGTCGCAAAAACTTCACAGCGCAGCTGACGCGCTTCTAAGAACGGGCGCGGCTTTACCCAATCCAAATCTGCTTGAAACTGTTGGTTTGGCCGCCTACTTCCGCGGAGAACTCTACGCGCCTCTTGCGGAAATGACCCGCGACGCCGGGGTTGCCAACTCTCGCTTCGGCAGCGGTGAGATTGCGTTACTGGCGGCAACACGGCGGCCGACGACCTCTCTCATGCCCGTCACAGCGATCAACCGGCAGCCAACAAATGCGCCCTCAAAATTACAGGTAAAGAAAAAGTAGCAGCCTCGCCCGAGGTCAGCCTAGAATACTTTGAGTTCAGGCCTGTTGTTTGGTACCGGGATGCCATGAGTACGTTTCGAATTCAGCTCGCCAAAGAGACCTTCAAATTTAGCGCTAGCCATTTTACGCTTCTTAGCGCTGAATCCGCCGAGCGACTTCATGGACACAACTACCAAGTCGCAGTCGAGTGTGAAATTACGGAGCTCGGGCCGTTCGGTATGGCTTTCGAGTTCAATACTCTCAAGCCTCATATCAAAGAACTTTCGGCGGCATGGGATGAACTCGTCTTGATTCCCGAAAAAAGCCCCTATCTTTTTTTGAGAGACGAACTGGTGGGTCGCGAGCCGCACCTCGTTGTCGAATTTAACGAGCGATCCTATCGTTTTCCAAAGGCCGATACCGCGCGCCTTGCAACCGAAAACATTACGTCTGAAGAACTCGCGAGACTTTTCGCAACAAGTCTTGCCGCAAAATGGAGAACGTCTGCCGACTCTAAACTTTCGAACCGTGTCCGCAGTCTTCGCGTTTCGATCGAAGAAACCCGTGGCCAGTGCGCGTCGTATGTTTTGCTCGATCCTCTCGGGCGCTCGGCGGCACTTTGAGTCTCAATCTAAGGTTCCGCTACCGATTCGAAGCTGCTCATCGATTTACCTCGGCGGCCGCGCCGTCGTGTCGCACGCCACATGGTCATACGTGGTATGCGACGGCCCTTTTTAAACTCTCCGCCGGAGGACTCGATTCAGCAGAAATGGCAGCTGAATTCGGCAGCGTAAAACGAGGTTGGAAGTCCTTCATCACCGAAACAGCTGACCACTCGTTCTTTCACAATGCGAAAGATCCGCTTGTTTCGCATCTGAACGACATTATTCCAGACGCACGCCTCCTCGAGTTTCCCGGAGACCCGACGACCGAAATGATCGCTGCACTTTTTGCTTTGAAACTCAAAGCCATGCACGACATCACCGGTATTTCAACCGTGACTCCATTGGGCGTTAAAATTCAAGAAACTCCCACCAACTCTGTGACGTTTCGTTTCGAACCTGACGGCACCGCGCCGCTTTGGCTGACAAAAAAAATCGGCACGACCAAAAGCTGGTGGACGTCGCCAGATCCTCTCGCCCGCAGCTAACAACCCGGACCTCGGGTCGGGTCGCGGCCCTGCCGAGACTCGCTTGTGGACTCGCCTCGCATCGCTATGATCCCATGAAGATCAACAGCATCTTGCCCGAGGGAGCCTCATGAAATTATTCGAGACGAAAGCAACACCCGTCTTGCGTCTGCTATTTTACACAGGCGCGCTTGTCGGTCTTATTTGTATCAGTGCGAACGGGGCTAAGGCGCAAACACCTCGTTCGATTAAAGAAATATCGAAGCGCACAGTACAGATGCCAGCCATAACGGATTGTAGAACTCGGGGCATCTGCGATCTGAAAAGCGTGAAACTCGTTGAACGAAAGATCAAAGTTCTGCTCGCCGACGAACGTGCAGACTTTGCAACCTATATGACCGACATGAAGTTTGTGGTCGATGTGAAGAAAGCAGCTAACATTACGAAGTTCGGCGTTGTTCAGTTTTTGAAGGGCTGTATGTTTGAATCCGAGCTGCTTCAAGACGGAACCGAGAGAAGAGATTTTTCTTACGTCCATAAACACTTCGGATCTTACAAGCTCATCAAGCATGACGACTTCGTCATCGACACCAGCCATGCTGACCCGCTCGCAACTTCCTTCGAAACATATGGCCGTTTCGATCTTTATAAGTGGAACAAGGACCCCGCAAACCTCGACGCTGAAAATGCGACCTGGTATTTCGACGCAAAACCTCCACATGGCACTGTCTTCAAAGCTGATCTCGTCGGCACGACAGGGCTCATCGAAGGCACGCAAAATCCGAACGCCCGAAACTCATCACTTGAACTTGAAACCTGCATCTTCAAAATCTCGGATCTGCCGGTAACGACTGATGAGACATCCAAAGGGGTCGACAAGTCGAAAGCGGTTTGGTGTGCGGCCTGGGATCACAAATTTCGCTATGACTTTGCAAAGATGAACGTGGTTCAAGACAAAACAATTGACCCCTTTTGTGCAACTCCAAGCACGGGGCCGCTGTGAACTTAAAACCGGGAATTGTGAAATGATTTATCGATCAATCGCGGTTCTTGCTGGTGTAGCGTCGAATGTCGTCTTCGGTCTCATAGTTCAGCTGCCGGCTGTTCACGCACAGAGTGTTACGACTGTCGACACCGAAAAAAAAGGCTACAAGTTTACCCCAGTTGAGGGCGAAGACTGGCCCGCATCAGGCGAGGTCGAAAATCGAACCCCAGACTCTGCCGACGGCAGCAGTTACGATAGCACCCCAAACTTCGATAGTGAGGGCGAAGCATCTCGCGGGATGCCAAAACTTAAAACACTTCCTGATGGTTCGCTCGACCTTGAGGCTTTTAAAGGCCTTTAAGTGCCGCACTTCGAACTGATGCGACTCGACTTCTTCAAAATCGGTGCTTTTCTAAGGCAATTATTCGATACTCAGGCATGCAAGACCAAGCCAATCGAGCCAACGAAGAACTGACGCTCGCCTTCATCGAAATCATTTCCGAAACAAACGGAATCGCGCTCGGCGATACACTCGAGCTTTTGATGAATTCACAGCGCATTCAAAATAATGATAGCCTCAGCGCGCAGGTTCAAGAGTTTCGCGAATTGATTTCGGCCTATCAGACAGACCAAATCGGAATCGAACGACTGTTGCAACACACCGTCGCAGGCGCATTGTTCGAATTTTTCCGCCGCTTTCCACTTCCCTACCGAGATGAACATACGCACCTGACCGGTGCTCTCTCGGCTGAATTCGTTTACCCCCGAATTCAAAAACTTCTCACCGGGCCGAACAAAGCGATCTACGAGAAAAAAATCACGGACATCTACGGCCCGACAGCTCTACCGATTGAGACAATTGAAGACGTTGAACGTTTACTCAAGATCAAAGATAACGAGCGATTTAGCCGCTACCTCAGTATTTTAATGCTTCCGAAGCTATTGCTCGTTGATCGGCAAGCACATGCCGATGCCGCTTATCACATGGCAAAAACTTTGTACGGTCATTACAACGTCGGTTTCATACGCCTTAAGTTTTCCTACTCGCGCGCGACGACTGACGAAACAGAGAAAGTTCCCGGCCTTGAGGACGTGACAGAGGAAGATGTAGTTCTAGGGCTTTACGATGGCTTCATGAAATTTAAAGCCGAATATCCGCAGTGGAACTTCACGCTCTCACCATCGTTCAGAAAAGAGTCGAATTTTTACGACAACATCAATTTCAAATCAAAAAAAGAGCATTTCCTTTTTCAGGTCAATGGCATCTTGGCGCTGATCGCTAAGCATCCTCAGCTTCGCGAAGTCATGAACGAAGTCGACACTGTCGGAAATGAAGCCGAGCTTTACCGTAAAAGTCATTTTGTTGACATGAAACTTGGATTTCGAAAACTTCAATACCGGGGCTTTAAGATTCGAAGTCACCATGGTGAGGTTTGGAAGACGCTTCGAAAAGGCATCCAGGCCGTCGATAATGCGATGAACATCTGGCGCATCGACACGCTTGAGCATGGTCTTTCGTTGGGAATCAACCCAAACTTTTATTTTCACTCGCTCTATCAACGGGTCATGAAGTGGAACGCCCGTGGCGAAGCCATTCGAGCCGGCACTTTAGAGTTCAATGAAGTCACTGAAATGGACTGGCAAGACCATTCAGTTTCAGTTCGCGAGAAACTAATTGCCGGCGAAAGGTTGAACCACGACGAAC
>JALHOI010000297.1 GCA_022843085.1 Pseudobdellovibrionaceae bacterium | reverse complement strand
AGTTATGGCTACTCGTTCGGGATGCAAAAACCTGAAGTGCCGAATGACGTGCAGAAATTCGAACTCAACGGCTCCGACGTCGACCTCGAAACATTGTGGCTTGTTGCCAACGGCAGACCGAGTGTCGATTATAAAGTTGTTTTAGCAAGTGCCGCGCGCCAGAAAATGGTCGCATCTCGCACTTACATCGAAACTCGGATGAAATCAGGCGACGCAATTTATGGCGTCAACACAGGTTTCGGCGCGTTTTCCTCTGTAAGAATCAGCGATGACGAAATCGAACAACTTCAGCGTAATTTGATTCGGTCGCATTCGGTTGGAGTTGGCCCACTTTTCACGAAGGCACAGACGCGCGCCATCTTATTCCTGCGAGCCAACGCCCTGGCTCGCGGCCATTCGGGTATACGCGCCGAGGTAGTTGAGAAGCTTCTCGAGTTTTTGAATCATGATATCATTCCGGCGATCCCGCAGCAGGGTTCTGTCGGAGCGAGCGGTGACCTCGCGCCTCTGTCACATCTCGCCCTTGCGATCATTGGCGAAGGAAAAGTCTTTGGTTCGGATTACGTCGAGGGAAACTACGAAACCAATCGTGCTCATGTCGTGCCCGTTGCCGATTTTTTAAAACTAAAGAACGTAAAACCACTCGAACTTCAGGCCAAAGAAGGCTTGTCGATGATCAACGGGTGTCAGGTGATGACGGCCGTCGGCTTGCTCGCGGCTTATGAGGCGAAGCGATTAGCGCTGTTGACTGATCTGGCCGGCGCAATGAGTCTTGAAGCCATGCAGGGTGCGCGGGCGGCGTTTGACCCTCTCATCACTGCGACCAGGCCCCACGAAGGTGAAATCAAGACCGCAAGGAACTTAAGAAATCTCTTAGGCACCACTTCGCCAATCGCGGAAAGTCACAAAGACTGTGGCCGTGTTCAAGATGCCTATTCGCTTCGCTGTATGCCCGCCGTTCATGGAGCCGCCAAAGATGCGATTCGCCGTGGCATCGCTGTGCTAGAGGTTGAGGCCAATTCATCGACAGACAATCCGCTTGTGTTCGAGCCAGCTGCGAACGGTGGCGTCGGCAAGATTTTGTCGTGTGGAAACTTTCACGGCGAGCCTGTCGCATTTCAGCTCGACTTTATGGCAATCGCTGTCAGTGCGATGGCCTCGATTTCAGAATGTCGCATTGAGAAGCTGATCAACCCTTCAATGTCGGGCCTTCCTGCGTTTCTCGCACCACACGGGGGTCTCAACAGCGGTCACATGATCGTGCAAGTCGCTGCGGCTTCTCTTGTCAGCGAAAATAAAATTCTCTCGCATCCCGCGAGTGTCGATTCCATTCCGACTTCGGCTGATAAAGAAGATCATGTTTCTATGGGAACAATCGCAGCGCGTAAGTTTCAATCGATTGTTTTGAACGCAGAATCTATCGTCGCGATGGAGCTGCTCTCGGCTGCCCAAGCGCTTGATATGTTAAAAGACCCAGCCGGAAACAAAATTTTATCGGCTGGTGCCGTGTTGACGGCTCAAAAGCTGGTGCGAACAAAAGTGCCATTTGCCGCAGAAGACCGTGTTTTCCATGACGACATCGAGGCCATTCGCCAATTGATTCGAACCGGCGCCTTTAACACCGTGTGTGAGAGTCTCGAATTCTAAAAAGATTCATTCTTGCTCGGCGAGAATCGTGAATGGCGTGCAACCGTTACCCTCGGGCGTGGTCAATTTTCCGTCGAAGTTCTCGACTCTGACATTTTCCACGTGACCTGTTACGTCTAGTGCCTATGTTGAAACTCGAACGCTTCGGCCCTGGAATCTTGGTCTCGGCACTTTTGGCTCATGGGGTCGTCGCAGCTCCTGTCGCTGTCGACAGTCCGGGGGTTCCACTTTTCTTTTGTCGGGCCGGTCTCAACGATTTCCAAAAATCAAAAACGGCGCTCCTAACAACCGAAGTGAAATCCGCCGACCTGCAATTCGGGTACGGGATCTCGTCTCGGCTTACAGTTTTAGAATCAGGCGAACTTCGAATCGAAGTTCTTAATAAAGCCACGATCGTGTCGACGATGGTGATGAAGCGCGGAGATACTCATTTTGCGATGTCCGCCGGCGGGATCGAGATGAGCTGCTACCTTAAGGTATCGGCTCCTCCATACTAACCTGCACTTGTAAGTCGTTTCTATTTCGTAAGAGCGTGAAGTCGAGCGGTCTTGAGAGACTCAACGAACGTCGTGAAGTTTTTCGCTTGCTTCATCAAAAGACCTAAAATCAATTGATCTTGAAAAGCGCCATCTGGATTAGAGTCGGATTTTTTAAAATGGTTCCAAACGTTCATCACAAAGATTCGTTCAGGAAAAACGTAGGCATTTCGGTAACCAAAAACCTGCTGAAGATGTTCGACCGGCCGAAGACCGCCGAACATTCCGCCGATACCGACGAAACACACGGGCCGCGCTTCGAACGCGTCGGGGTACCGCAAATGATCGATAAAGTATTTAAGCGCGCCTGGGAACGAACCGTTGTACTCGGGTGTGATAATAATTAACCCATCGCTTTTTTCGACTTTATCGGTCGCAGCCTTCAATAGCGGATCTGTGACGTTGCCGTATTGAGGAGACGCCACGAGACCTTTCATGATGTCTTTGATTTCGATGATTTCAACGGCTTCGCCGTTTGCTTGATACAGACCTTGAACGATTTCGGCCATTCGTTGCGAATTTGAATGGAGACGATCGGTGCCCACAATAATGTGTTTCATGGCACCGACCGTAACGGAATTTAACTTAGTAGTACAGAGCGATCCCAAGCGAGGTCACCCCGGGCGCCTGCTTCGATCGTGTCGATTCGCCGAAAACCTTTGAATAGTTAAGTTCGACTCCGAGGTTCACGGTCGACGTACGGAAGAATTTGTAGCCTGCTCCGACACGAACCGACCAGCCGCCTAAAGTGTCATCCGACAGGTTTACGAACGAAGCTGAATTTGGCGTGCTGACGGACGCCGAAGATCGACCGAAACCGGCGGTTAGAAACGGGGCGTTGCGGCCGCGTGTGAGGTAGTAGTTCGTGCCGATCATGTATTCGACGAAGTAGGCTCCTGACTCGCCCGATTTTTCAAATGTGCTCGTTCGAAATGCCAAATCGAGATCGAAGTTGGGGTCAATGCCCCATACGAAGCCGAGCGTGAACATGATGCCACTTTTGTCGACATTCATCTGATCGCCGTAGGCGGGACCAAACCCGAGCTTCCATTGGCGAGTTGTCTGAATGCGCAGGTTGGTTTTCGAAACTTCGTCTTGAGTGATTTCTCCCACTTGCGCGTCTTCTGTCGCTTTAGTTTCGCGAAGTGCGGCCCGCACAACACGTGCTGAAACGGCGTCGATGTCGTCGGCTGTCGCCGCTTTCATTTTCGATGTGAAGACGACGCGTTCGCCCTTCATCTTATCGACGCTGACAATGAAAGAGCTTCCGAGTTTTAAAAGTCGGGGTTTCAACGTCAGATCTGCTTCTTTTGCAGATGACGTTAGAGAGTAGCCGGATTCGTCAGAGACAGCCGCTTTAATCAATTCATGCAGGCTTGCTTGAAGACCTGTTGCGTCGCTATCGACGGGGGGCTGAACAAACACGGACGCTGCGAAAGCCGACGTTGTCGAGAAAAGACCCACAACCACGGCTACTGCGAGAACAGCGCGCGAAGCATACTTGGGAAAAGCGAACCGTGACATTTTGAAACCTCTAAATAGTTTTTTTGATAAGTTTTTTGTGAAACGAACTTGCTGCGAGTGTGAAGTACGGAGCTTTCCTTGTCGAGCACAAGCCGCGGGGCCAGGGCTAGATTTGGATCAGACTGTTCCAAAACTGAATCGTGCTCAAAATTTTGTGAAATTTGGAACATGATGCGCTGCTTGTTTAGACATTCCAAGGCTTGGCGGCGGGCGAAGTCGGCAGTAAGTTTTGCCTATGAACCAATATTCTGATTTGCCCAAAGGACCGCGCACGGTGCGTGCGCCACGTGGAAGTACGCTGTCTTGCCGCGGTTGGACGCAGGAAGCCGCTTACCGGATGATCCAAAATAACCTTGATCCTGACGTCGCCGAGCGGCCGATGGACCTCGTGGTTTACGGCGGCATCGGAAAAGCGGCCCGAAACTGGGCGGCTTTCGACAAGATTTTAGCCGCACTTCGAACACTCGGTGATGATGAAACGCTTCTCGTTCAAAGCGGCAAACCTGTCGGTATCGTCAAAACTCACGCCGATGCGCCTCGCGTTCTCATCGCCAACTCAAACCTCGTCGGCCAATGGGCGACCTGGGACGTCTTCCACGAACTCGATAAAAAAGGCCTCATGATGTACGGCCAGATGACCGCTGGTTCGTGGATTTACATCGGCACTCAAGGGATCGTGCAGGGCACCTACGAGACATTTGCCGAATGTGGTCGTCAACATTTCACCAATCAAAAGCGCAAAGCTATGGTTGATAGGGCCGCACCCAAGGCGACGTGGACCGACACTGAACTTTCTGAAGC
>JALHOI010000296.1 GCA_022843085.1 Pseudobdellovibrionaceae bacterium | reverse complement strand
GTGACGTCGTGCCGTTCGGATTGGTTGAAAGCAATGTCGAGCGCGTACGCCTCAGCACCCGAATAGCTGGGGCTTTGGTAGATATGCAAAATTTTAAGTTTTCTCACCGGCTACCTTTTTGCGAAGAACGACAATACGGCTTCGGTGACAATCTCTTTAGAATCGAGATTCGAAAAAAGAGGCAAACGCACGAGTCGCTCTGAAATGTCGACGGTTTGTTTTAAATCTCCATGCGTTCGACCAAATCTACGCCCGCCTGGACTTGTGTGAAGGGGCACGTAGTGAAACGGCGCTTGAATTCCGCGCGACTTTAGGAACTCGATCAGCTTTGTTCGTTCGTCGAGGCTTCGAGTGATGAGTTGATAGATATGGGCATTGTGCCCACATTCCTTAGGAATGGTAGGCCGCCGGATGTCTTTCGAATCGAGCGCTGCGAATTCGGCTTGGTAGAAGTTCCAGATCGCCATGCGACTTAATGTGATTTCTTTGGACCGCTCGAGTTGCGCAAGAAGTAGAGCTGCGAGAATGTCGCTTGGCAAGTACGACGATCCGAGGTCGACCCAGGTGTACTTGTCGACCTGACCTCGAAAGAATTGGCTGCGGTTAGTTCCTTTTTCTCGAATTATTTCTGCACGCGCAGCAGGTTCGGTATCCCGCGAGATAAGAGCACCGCCCTCACCAGATACGACATTTTTGGTTTCGTGAAAACTGAGCGCACCAAAATCGCCGAGCGTGCCGAGCGCTCGGCCCTTATAGGTCGCCATGAGGCCCTGAGCGGCATCCTCAATGACGCGCAAACCATGCCGTTTGGCGATCGCTAAAATCGTGTCCATCTCGGCCGCAACGCCCGCGTAGTGCACAACTGAAATCGCTTTTGTTTTGGGCGTGATGGCGGCTTCGATTTTTGATTCGTCGACATTCAAAGTGTCTGCACGAATTTCGATGAAGACGGGGGTGGCTCCGCGCAAGGCTACGGCGTTCGCAGTTGAGACGAACGTATAGGATGGCATGATGACTTCGTCGCCGGGACCGAGGTCGCACAAGAGTGCGGCCATTTCGAGCGCGGCCGTGCAAGAGTGGGTGAGTACGACGTTCGCGACTTGAAGCTCGGCCTGGAGCCAAGCTGTGCAGCGTTTTGTAAAGGGTCCGTCGCCTGAAATTCGACCCGACTGAAGCGATTCTAAAAGATACTCTCTTTCAAGGTTTGAAATTGTGGGTCGATGAAAGGGAATCTGTGTTGTGTCGGCCATTCTTGTTTCTTTTTACTAGAGTTGCGATTTGAATAGCATTTTTATGTCGTCGGTAAAGGAGAGAATTGTGCGGCGCGTGGGTTGGATACGCATCGGCGCGCTTGGAGACCTCTTGGTCGGCCTCGCGTCACTTCGTGAGACCATCGACAAATGGCCTGATGCGAATCTTAGCGTGGTCGGTTCAAAGCTTTGGCTTGAGGTTATTGGCCCAGGCCATTGGCCGCAAATCGACAGAATCGTGGTTGTCGAAAAACGAGGGGCTTCAGCCGAAATTTTTGAACGTCGCGCAGACGCTTGGGCGTCGGTGGCGAGCCATTCTCTGCGGGCAGAATTCGCAACCGGGTATGACGCCATCTTTAACACGCGCGTCGATTCGCCGCGCCAAGGCTTTAGCGCGTTTTGGGCGCGCGTGCCTGAACGATGGGGTTCGGCCGACGGGCTGGCAAAGTTCATTTATAACCGTCGTGGCCCGCACGACGGCAAAGATCCGCTGATTCACGAACGCGATGTTCCTCTTCTCTTGATGGACGAGGCTGAAGCATCGGCGACTGACGACCAAACCTTTAACGGGCGCACTCTAGCCGAGCGACTTGAGTTGAGTTCTCGAGTTCGAAAGTGGCGCGCCAATGGGCTTCCAGCGCCTCGCCGAATCAACGGTGAATTTTTGCAAGGTGAGCTCGGGGCGAGTCGCTACTTTATTTTGAATCCAACATCGTCGCGTCGCGAGAAGGCTTGGCCCTCTTCAAAATTTAGAGAGCTGTTGTTGGAGCTTCGCGGCCTTCAAGAATTCGCCGGCGTTCAGCCGATCGTTGTCGGAGCACCGAATGAAACTGAGTGGCTTCAAGACGTCGCAGGTTCTGATTTTCTGATGGTTCAGCCAAAAAATATTGCGCAACTATTTGACGTTGTGGCGGGGGCTGAATTTCTTTTGACCAACACGAGTTCGGTTCAGTTTATTGCAGCCAGCGTCGGAACGCGCACCCTGACCTTGATGGGACGAGCCAAGCCCGAGATCTGGGGTCCCTTAGGACCCAACGATCGTTTTATAGTCGGTACCGAACCGCGTGAAATTGATTCGCTTTTCGAGCGCGAGCGACGTGCGTACGAGTCGATATCTGTTCAAGACGTCCGCGAGGCCTTGTGTGCGCTGTGCGGCGCGGTCTAACACCGGCCAGAGGGGGACAAATGGTTCAAAAAATTCGATCTGGTATTTTTGGTTTTTGCCTGATGACTGTTCTTGCTTTTTCTCTCAACGCTTCGGCCGAGGGTTTAACTATCGCGAAGGGCAGCGCAACGGTTGAAGAAGTTCAGAAGGTTCGGGAGCAGGTCGGCGAATTTATTTCAGGGCTCCGTGGAATTACCGGTTCTATGATCTCGCTCTGCGAAGCGAAATCGGGAGTGCCGTTTTACCAGCTCGAGCGTTCGGTTGTCGACGCAAGTGAGTTTGCCTACTGCCTCGTTTTCTCGACGGATCAAGAGGCGACGAAAACGGCAATGGACGTACTTTTCCCGGGCGGCACGAAATTCAACAATGTATTCATCCCCGTTGAGCTGGCACCGCAAATTATCTACGAGCCTCATTGAGAGAGTTAAGAGCTTCGCTCAGTTGAGTTCCGAACTGGTCGCGCGCATTGTGACGAACTCGCACGTCAGCCGGCAAGCGACTCCCGCTGGAGTTTCGATTTCTGTGACGACCGTGATACGAGCGCGGCCCTTTTTAGCGACGCCAGAAATGAATTTTTCGAACGAGGGCCGATCTGTCCCTTTGGCGACAGCTCGAAAATCGGCGGCCACAGGTAGCAGATATTGAATCGTGCTTTGCTTCAGCACGACATGAGCGTTGTGTCCGCGCGAGTGCATACTTTGAAAAAGCCACGCGTAGCCGGCGAGGACCATGACGGCGTTCAGACTTCCACCGAACGCCGTGCCCATGTGGTTTCTATTCGGATGCAACGGTGCCTTCAGTTCGGCGAAAGCATCGTCGGCGTGAAGCACAGATATCTCGAGCGCTGCTGCGAGGGGAATTTGAGCTCGAAGAAACTTTTCTAGTTCTTGAACTGTCAGACCTCGACCAGTCATTCCTCGAACAGTCATACTTTGCACCATTTTGCCTTTGGCGTTTTCAGTGAGACTTTCGCACCCACTCTCGCACCCACTCTCACAGCCACTTGAAGACGATCGGAACCTCGATTTGCTCGAGGATACTTTTAGCGACCGGGCATGTGCGAGCAACCTGCTCAAGCTTTTCACGAGCCGAAACGGGAACCGTGTTCGGCATTTCGATTTCGACCGCGAGGCGTGAAATGCGCCGCGGGTTTGCGACCATTTCTTTCGTCACCGATGACTTTGCTCCATCAATACGAATTCCATCTTTTTCGGCATTGATAGCCATCACAGTGACCATGCAGCTGCCGAGAGCTGCGGCGCCGAGATCTGTCGGTGAGAATGACTCGCCCCGACCGTTGTTGTCTTTCGGTGCATCTGTTTCTAACGTGGCGCCAGACGGGCCGTGAGTTAGAACACAATGTTTATCTCCCACATAGACAACGTCGATTTTGACCATATATTGACCCCGTTATGAACGAAACCGTACACCCTTGCACGGGTGATGCGAAAGGAACTCTGCGAAATGGAAAATTCGAATCGAGCATTGAAGCCGGCGGCTAAGTCTTTTGCTGCCTTTACGGCCACTTTAATTACAGGTCTCGTCACAATCGGGATTTTCTCGGGCTGCGGTGTTCAGTCAATTCCGATGGCCAAGAATGATGTCGACGCGACCCTCGCCGAAGTTATGAACCAATACAAACGTCGCTCTGATTTGGTTCCGAACCTTGTTGAAACCGTTCGCGGATATGCAAAGCAAGAGAACTCAACTTTGGTTGCAGTGACGGAGGCTCGCGCGAAAGCGACAGCGATGAACATCGATCCGTCGAAAGCGACACCTGATCAGATTGAGAAGTTTTCTCAGGCCCAGGGCCAGCTTTCGCAAGCGCTTGGCCGACTGCTGGTCGTCTCAGAAAACTACCCCAACCTAAAGTCGAACGAAAACTTTCGAGATCTTCAAGCGCAGCTTGAGGGTACCGAAAATCGAATCACGGTTGCGCGGCAGCGGTACATTGAATCGATCAAAGGGTTCAACAATCTTGTGACAGTTTTTCCGACAAGCCTCACGAACACATTGATGTTCAAATATGCGGCGATGCCACAATTTGGTACCGACATGCCTGAAGAAGAGAAGAAAGCTCCGGCGGTGAAGTTCTAATGA
>JALHOI010000295.1 GCA_022843085.1 Pseudobdellovibrionaceae bacterium | reverse complement strand
TTTTCTGGCGCTTCATCGCTTTCGCGGGCATTCTTTTTTTATGAGAATGTTAGTTTGCGGGTGGCTCGCGATCGGTCTGGTTTTGCTCGGCAGCAGTTCGTACGCTGTTGTTCCGACTGAGGACCAGCGAAACTGCGAATCCGACAACGATTGCGTGGTTTGGGACGGAGCTTGCTGCGGCTGCGAGGTGGCTGGAGCACGACAGCAGCACGGCGTGAATAAAAAATTTGTCAGCCTACTCTCAGCGCAACTTCGAAAGCAGTGCTACGGCGGCGGCTGCAGTGCTGGCTTTTCATCGATCAATGCCGTGTTATGCCAGTCTTTAAAAGCCCGGTGCTTGAAGGCGCTCTGCCAGCTCAAGTGAAGCCGACTGCAATTTGTGACTTGACGCGTTACAACAGACCTGGTAGGGGTCGGGCTTACAGCCCTCATTTCTTCTTCGCTGAAAGGCCCTTTCGATGTCGACTTCTGTCGTGCGCTTCGCTGCGAGTCTCTTTGTTCTTTTTAGCCTGCTTGCGACCCCTTCGGTCGGGCAATCATCGACCTATCGTCTTTCGAAGGTCGAGCTGGCTTCGGCCGCCGAAGAGGCCGCTCGTGAAGATGCCGTTGCCCTTAAGCTGGGTGAGCGGCTTTTCTTGCATGAATTTCGTAACAGAGGCTGGTGCATCGAAGAGGCCTTTTGGGCTGCGCAAAGCGCCATTGAATTCGATCGACAGCTGGCGGTGCTCAATCAGCTTTATTGCACGGTTCTGGCTGTCAGATTTAATCAGTCGCCCACAGCTTTTTATAAGCCTGCTCAAGAATCGAAGGCACTTCTGTGCGCTCCTAGTGCGGTCGAGGCCGAGCTAAATAAGATCGACGCTGCAGTTGCAGTGTTAGGGCCGCAGACTGAGGCGACTCTTCGTCGCCCTGTCAAAGTCGGCGAGTTCGAGTTCGCGATGGCAAAACGGCGACCGAAAATTTTGGCTCACCGCGATTTCATCTGCAAGCAGCCCTAAGTCTGAAAGCCGAGACCCGGGCACGCTTAAGAGTACCTAGTGAACGTCCGAACACTAATGATGGGCGGGTCTCGTCTTATTCATCACGTATTGCTCGTAGCTCTCGTGAGCTCGGGACTCTTTCACGTCCCCAATGTTGCCCAAGCTGAAACTTGCCAGGCTCGATTCGCAAATTTTGCTGCGATTTTTTCTCCTCGACTCTATTCGCACCGAGTGGACCCGGGTTGGAAACCAGTACGCATCGAAAATGTCCCGGGCGGTTCGCGCATCCTTTTTAAGTATCGCGAAAAAGATCGATATTACGATGCTCTCTTGTTCGCTCTTAGAATACCCGAGATGCAAACGATGCTTGCCCCGCTTCGGATCGCGCCAGGCCCCGCTGAAAATCAGATTTGGACAGCACCCGCAGGCCAGCTGCAAAAAATCTCAGAAGCGATGGTGAAACGCGGCGAGATGACGTTCTCGACACTCAACAGTGGTGGAGGCTTGCTGACGTCCGCGGTTAAAACTGAAGTTGAGGTGGCCCGCACTCTCGGTAGAGGTCAGATCACGGCGGGACCAGGTTTTTTAAACCACGATTTGAATGCCCACTTGCTTGCAGCTTTTATGAATAAAAATGTGGCCGAAACCTTTCAGAAAGATATGCGCTTCTGGCTTGCGCTTTACGATGCACCTGAGTTTCGCAAGCGACCAGATTTGAAAAATCGAATTGAAGCCGTGCTTATGCAGTTGAACGGCGCCTTTGAGTCGCAAACGACCGACATGAGCCGAAGTGTTGCCGATTATGCTGAAGGAAAGATTTCGCGCGACGAATTTGAAAGCTTAACGGTAGCAGCCTATCGCCGCTTGTCGGACGGATTTCAGGCCGCCGGTGCCGACGAACTCAACGTTCGCCAGACACCTGGCGAACAATTTGAGACCTTTCGAAGAGAGTTCGAGGGCAACGATGATCCGGCGGTGGTGTCGGACTTGAAAGTCTTAGACCGCGTCTTTGAACGAGTTCGATCGAACCCCGATTTTCGAGGTCATCTTGATCGCCTTTTGAGTGACGAAGACTTGCAAGCGGCCTCACGTGAAACCGCAACCCGGTGGCTTGGTCCGCCCCAATAAGTGCGACTAATTACGGAATTGGGTTTTCCGGGTCGTATTGGCGTTCGGGATACTCGTTCCACTCGTTGCTCGTGCGGCGATTTTCGTCGGAATTCCAATCGGCATCAATGTCTTCAGTTGGTCCTGAATTGGTGGACCGCAAACCCGTGCATTTCGGTTTACCTTTGCTTTTGACGACGCACGACGAAAACGTTGCGACACGTTCGTGGTCGACCCATTCGCAATTAAAGCGAGTCGCCGCTGAGCCTTCACACTGATAAAGTCCTTCGGCGACTTCAAAAACATGAAGGCCCCACTTGATAATCAGAACTTGTCGAACGATCGTCTTGCCCGCGACTTGCTTCGCGTAGACGTCAGCGCTTGCGTAAATAACGGGGTGCTTAAACCCTGTCAGATGCTTCGGTACAGGAAGATCAAAGTTTGCGGCGAGGGCCTTCGTACCTGCGGGATTGGCTTGACCGGCCGCATACGCAGCGCCGGCGGCAAGATAGATTAGCGTTGTTAGTATAGAAATCGTCAGTGTTCGTAGCGCGAAATATGCGTTCATAGTTCCCCCCCTCGGAATCCGCTTTGTCTTTTCAGACAAAGAATGAATTTTCAAGAGTTCCATGGAGAATCGAAAATGACCTCTGGCAGCACGGCCCTTCTTTGGTGCCCTGATCAATTGGACAATTGAAGGCCCCTCGCACAGCATAACCCGATGAGGTGGCTTCGGAAGATTTTTGGCTTTGTCGTCGGTCTCGTTCTCGTGGCGGTCGTGTGGTTCTATCGAGTCAATTCTCCGTTTCAGTCAGATTCGACCACGATTGAAACCTTTAAATATTTTGAGCGAACAACTGACGAGCTTCGACTTGTATCGAGATGTACCGGGTTCGTCGGCGTCTGTGAATTTTCTGAATTCGGGCTTCGACTCGAACTTTCATTCGAAGGCTTCACGCTTCGAAAACCAAGTCCGCAATTTTTGAATATGTCCGGCTTTGGAGATCGGCGTGGCTGGAGGCTTGCGACAAACTATTATGGTTGGCGTGAGCTGCGCTTACTTAATTCCACCGGTGTTGTTTTAGGAAAATTTCGTCAGTTCCTTTGGAATACGACCGCTTATTCTGACTTCGGGCAGATTCTGGCAGTCGACGTTGCCAGTCGAAAATTGTTTGTGTCCCAACGGCAGTTTGGATTCATGGCTGTCAACGAACCCGGCTGGGTCGTGCGATACTAAAGTAAGATTTGGTGGGCACATGGTTTGCTCGAAGTGGGATGATGGGTCGTCGTACGCCGCTTATGCTTGTTCAGCTGTTGAGTCTAATTGCGGTGGCTACCGCACTCAGCAGCCGCAACGCCCGCGCCCAGCCGACAGCCGCTCTCGAAATGATGGAAGCCTCTATTTTTGATGCCACAGATCATCGTCACGACAGTTCGATGTTGGCGAGATCGCTATTCTCAGTTGCGACAAAGTTTTCACAGTTCAATGTTTTTACCGTCGTTGATCTCAATGCGACCGACATCGAGATGAAAGCTGCGATGCAAAGCGGGAAAACTGTTGCGATGTTTGTCGCCGGACATGGCGGTCCTGACGGGACTATGGTTGACGGAAACGGCCTCAAAGTTAGCTTTGAAGTTTTCACGACGGCACCTTCGTCTTCTGTTCGATTTATTGAATGCGCAGGTTGCAATGGCGAAAAAATTGCTCAGGTCTACGCCGTTCCACCCGGCGTGCATTTCCGGCACGGCAGAGGAAGCCGACCAGCTCATGAGCTGATTGGCGCCTTAAATGTTTTTCCTGAAAACGTTGAAGGCGAGCTACGAAACCAGAGTTCTCGTTCTGCCGCCCAAGTGTCGACCCATGATCCATTTACAAAGGCGTATCCGAAGGGTGACCTTTACGTCTTAGAAAAAGCGTCAGTTAAAGCCGACGGTGAGGGCGCTGCTAACCTCGAAACCGGGCGTGAGACCTTGCGCGGGACTATTTTAGATGGGCCCTTTTATTATTCTATTTTCGCAAAGGCGGCACGCGCTGGTTACCGGGTTCTCATCTACCGCGGCGATTCGTATGAGGCGGTTGCGAACTACGCGCTGTCGCAAAATCGTGTGGCGGGACTTCTCTTGCATGGGCCGGCTGTTGAGCGACCGTCTAATTTATCCGTCGTCTACGTATCAAGTGAACTTTCAGAGGCGGAAAAATCCTTCGCACAATCCGAAACCGCCTCGCGAAGCCGGAAAATTAACAACTCAATTGATAACTTTCTAGCATCAGTCGTTGCAAAGCGCGGCGCTGTGATCGGGTTTTGCGAGCAGCTGTTTATTTCTAAACGAAGCTTTGATTAGAAATTGCGTGGCGCTGGGCTCTGTAGTTTAGCTCTTCGCTGCGTTTTTAAAACTCAAACCAGTCGATATTCAAGCATCTTACTGTTTCTGATTTCGACGGGCCGATAT
>JALHOI010000294.1 GCA_022843085.1 Pseudobdellovibrionaceae bacterium | reverse complement strand
TCGAAAATGCCGATTGGGTCGGTTATACGTACCGTCAGCGGGCCGACCTTATGAGTGCCCATTCCTGCGTCGCACACTCGTTTATACGGATGACGAACCATTGAATTGGCTGCAATTTGATGAGGCGCCAATTTCACCAAAGACTCTTTCGTCAATCCGAATACATCTTCGACGAGAAGACCGGAGATCGAGAATCCTGAACGGTTTTGAATTTCGACGATAACCTCGGCGACGTCGTGCTCCCGCAAAGTTTTACGCGGCAGAACTCTCTTCACGACGACTTTTCTCGCGACGAACAATGTGTGAAGGTAGAGACCCGCAAGCATGAGAAGCTCGGTTAGCAGTAAAACAAAACTGACTCGACTAAATATAGAACCAATTGCAAGCAACACGAAAAGCAAAACCGCAGCGACGCTCGGATGACTCAGGTAGCGCCGCGAATCGAACACCGATACATCGGTGCGCCAAATCAACTGCTGCTTGCGCCTCAAAAAGTAGTCTTGAAGTGGTTTTCGCTCGATTCGAATCACAAGTTATTCACTTCTTTCGAACCGGTGCCGGAGTTTTGGATATAATCACGTCAAGGACATCATTTGCCGAACGCCCGGACAACTTGGCTTCCGGTGTCAGAATCAGCCGATGCGCAAGCACGGGCTTGATCAAATTAAAAACATGCCCTGGCGTTACATAGTCGAGCCGGTCAAACAGTGCACTTGCTTGGGCTGCGCGCGCTATCGCAATTGAAGCTCGTGGACTTGCCCCGACGCGAATTTCTGGTTCTTCGCGAGTCTTGGTAATCAAGGCGCTGATGTAACCGTATACTTCATCGGAAATAGATATATCTTTGACTCGTTCTCGAACCCACAAAAGTCTCTCATGTGATTCGACAGGACCAAGCGCATGTATCGGATGCGCTTGGTTTTGATTTCGAATCATCTGAATTTCCTCATCAGGAGCCGGATAACCCATCGAAATTTTCATCATAAAACGATCGAGTTGCGCTTCTGGAAGTGGAAAAGTTCCCAATTGATCAACCGGGTTCTGAGTAGCGATCGTAAAAAACAGAGAGTCTAAAATTCGGGTATGCCCGTCGACCGACACCTGGCCCTCGCTCATAGCTTCGAGTAGCGCTGATTGTGTACGCGGAGTCGCTCGATTAATTTCGTCACCAAGTAAAACAGCTGTAAAAACGGGGCCTTCCTGAAATTCAAAAACGTTCGTATCTTGGCGAAACATCGATGCACCGATGATGTCCGAAGGCAACAGATCTGGTGTGAACTGAACGCGCTGAAATTTCGTCTGAGTCGACTTTGCAATCGCACGCGCGAGAATCGTTTTGCCAGTGCCGGGCACGTCTTCGATCAACACGTGGCCGCCAGCGATCCAACAAGAAAGCACGTCTCGAATTTGTCGGTCTTTTCCGACAATGACCTTTTTGACGTTGTTCACGACGTTCTGAAGAATCGCTGCAGCACCTTCCACCCGTTACCCCTATTTTCCCATTTTCGACGTGTTCGCGATAAACCATCGTAGCTTCGCCTCGAAGCTACGAGCACGTCTCCAAATCAGGAACCTCGACCAAAGACTGTGTCTTTCGAATCTGTCTGAAAATTCCGATCTAACGGCTAGAGACCGCTACGGCCGAAAAGAAGGAGACCCGGTGTCGACGACACGAAGACTTGCCGCACTCATGTTCACCGATATGGTGGGCTACAGTGCGCTGGCGCGTGAAAACGAAAAGATCGCCCGCGAGCTCGTCGACGACCAACGACTGATCGTTCGTGAGTCGCTAAAGAGAAATGGCGGCCGTGAACACCAGACGACCGGCGATGGCTTCTTCATTGAGTTTGCGAGCGCCGTCAACGCCGTTCAGAGTGCTATCGAAATTCAAACAGCGTTGCACGAGCGCGATCGTCATTTGCCGGAAAATCGACGAATCAAAATTCGGATCGGCATCCATCTCGGCGATATCCTCACAGACAACGAAGATCTTTTCGGAAACGGCGTAAATATCGCGGCCCGCGTCGAGCCTCTGGCAAAGCCCGGCGGTATCTGCATCACACGACAAATTTTTGATCAAGTTGAAGACCGAATCGATGGTGTAAAGTTCAAAAAATCCGGCATGAAAGACTTAAAAAACATTCGCGGCGGCGCAGAAGTCTTTCACGTTGTCTTACCGTGGGAGGCCGATTCCCTTAAGTCAAAAAAGTTTGTATCGACATGGCTTCGCAGCAAACTTTTGCCAACCACCTTACCCGTGGCGCTCAATTCTGCGCTCATCGTGACGTTGACAACGGTATGTCTTGCAAGTCTCGTGTTCGCAACAACAGTGGCACTTCGCAATGCGTTTGCGGTTCCAGAACCGAGTTTAAGAAGCCCTGCTGAATTCGTTGCGTCCGAGCCTGTCGATTTGTCAGAGGGCTGGGTATTCAAAACCGCAAAATCCGCGAACTGGCAAAAATTTGAGACTCATCAGTCGTGGAAGCATGCAGATGATCTTGTCGGTTCGTACGAAATGTCCAAGTCATTTCGAGTCGATGTTCAGTTCAAAGAACCGGCAATTGTTCTAGGTCTGATAACGGATACCCATCGGGCGTATTTTAACGATCAATTTATAGGTGGTTCCGACAGATCAGGCGACCTTACTTACTACGCTGTACCACCAGGGCTGATTAAAACTGAAGGCGAGAATACGATTCGAATTGAAGGTGAAACTCGCCGCGCCCTAAATCCGGGTCTCATCGTGCTGCCAAAAATCGGAGCGTTTCTTGGTGAGTTTTCGGCGGTTCGTCAGAAGGTTCACGCCAACGACATGCAGTTTCACTTTCTTCGAAACATGTATTTTGGCCTCTCACTTTTGGTCTTTGTTTCGTGCTTTGCATTTTCGATACTTCGAAGGTCGACAATGCCCTTCATGTACAGTTCGATTCTACTACTTCTCAGCGCTCTGAATCTCGCGTACTATAGTCCGTGGATCAGCAGCAGCTTCGAATATCCGTTTTTGCGATTTCTGAAAGTCACAGCTCTCATGCAGACGCCGTTCGTTCTTTTGTCGGCGCAGCTGAGGCTACTTCGTTTTTCGCGCGCCGAAGCAGCCAACAACTTGATTGCAATGACCGCCCTGGTCGTCACAGTTGGATTGTTACTTCTCAGCGAATCCTCGCCAGCTGGATTCATCGAAAACTACAATCGCCTGCTCGCCGCAGCCGCAGGCTATAGCCTGATCGCAACCCTGTGGATGCTGGCTGTTCTGCTTAAAAGCGTTCGTAAACCGGTGTCGCCATTTGTTCGAAGCTTCCAGTATGCGTTCGCGGCGGCAAGCGTGATCAGCTTCGGGGCCGCTTTTGCCGCGATCAAAACGAACTCGCATGCAATCTTCTCGTTTGTCGACGCGGTGACAACAGCTACGGGCCGAGTGGCTGCGACTGAACTGGGCCTAGCTCTTCCTTTCCTCTTCTCGATTTTTTTGGTTGTGGTCGCAACGCTAGATTACCTGCAAAAAAGTCGTGCGAACCGCCTCAAACATCATCGCGAGAGGATGATGCTCGAACTCGTTCGGCTCGTCGGTTCTACTAAGCCTTTCGAAGCGGTGGTGACGGACATACAAAAAATGTTGTGCGAATTCTTAAAGGCTGACCGATCAACCCTGTATGTGTTCGATCCTGAAGATGAATCAAAGAATGTTTTAGTCGCCGAGTACGTTCATCATTCGCGACCAGGGCAGTTTGAGATTAAACGACGAATATCTGCACATTATGGCGTCATCGGCTACGTGCTGGAAAATCAAACGCCTCTGAACCTGACCGACATCCGCAAAGATCGCCGCTTCTTTGGACCTGAAGCCCGTTACAAAACTGAAGGCTTCACCAGCTATAAGACTGGCGCGTGTATGCTTTTCCCCCTTCGTTCAAACGGTCAATTGATCGGAATCTTAACCTTTGCCGATAAAATCGTTGCTGAGCCAGGATACGAAGCCTTCGAAATGAATGAATTCAAAGCGGCCCTCGAGCTGAGTGCAAGCCTCGGTGTTCTTCTTGATAATCAGCAGATGCGACGCGCCCTCAAGACGAACGATCCAATTGGCACCGCGGTTTAAGGTCTGCGAAGTTTGACTCCCGACGCGCTTCGCGTATCGTTAGGGTATGAACTCAAAGACTTCTCAATCTTCTAATTCTTCGGCAAAAAATATTCTGCTGTTCGGTGGTAGCTCCGACGAACGATTTGTTTCAGTTGCCAGCGCACAAAACCTCGCTCGCATTATGAAAGAGAACAGTTCGAGTCCCTTCAACGAGCTTTGGTTTATTGCTTCTGACGAGTCAGTCGCGCGGGTCGAGTATAGCTTTTTAATTGAACACGCAGATCCTTTTAAAAAGGCGTTCATACCGCCAACAAAACCGTTTGCGAAATCGATGGAATCCGCTTTGCGAAGTCCCGAATTTTCACCAGCAGATCCACCAACTTTTTTCTTGGGCCTACATGGGTCGTTTGGCGAAGACGGAAAAATTCAAGCCCTTCTTGAAAAACACTCGATACCATTTAC
>JALHOI010000293.1 GCA_022843085.1 Pseudobdellovibrionaceae bacterium | reverse complement strand
AAGAACCCATCGCAGTCCGACGAGTTTTTGTCGGGTTGTCTTCGCCGGCAATCATATCGGTTTCAAGCACGAGACGATTTGGGCCGCCCGGTACCGATGCGCGCTCGTAGACGCGCAGTTTTTCTGTCGCGATATTTTGAATCATGATGTAGCGGTCCGCTGCGGCCTCAGCGGTCGAGGTTTTTACCGGCTTGGAATTCAGATACTTAACCGGAACATAAACCTTTTTCTTTTGCGGCTTTTTTGGCGCAGGCACCGCGACCGGCGTGGCCGTTTGAACAGGCGCCTTCGCTTGCTCTGGCGTCTTCGCGCAGGTCACGCAGCGCGAGGTCAGTGGTCCGCTTTCAAGAATGCGGGGCTCGCGAACCGAGCGCTTTGGTGGCGGCACCGTCGGTACGTAGTCTTCAAGCTCAACGCCGACAAGCTCGTCTTGGCCCGGTACTTTGGGTTCAACAATCGTCACAGGCTGATTGCGTTCTAAAAGAGTTTCAGAATCTTCGGGGTCTTGCTCGGTTGTTTCGCGGGCGCGAAGGCGCTCGGGCGCGACGTAAGCGGGCTCGCCGGGCTGTACGACCTCGGGTCTGATGTCGCCGGTTTGTGCTTCAGCAACGACGTCGCCGGTATTCGGGGCCTTCGTTTCGCGCCATTCAGATTTGCCGCACGCGACGATCAACGTCGGAATTAACAACATCGAGAGTGCGACGCCTGCCGTACGTGAAATCAGTTTTGTGCGATCTAAATTTTGGTTCTTCATACAGCGCCTCGTCTCGGTTTGCGCTGTAACAGTACAAAATTAGTACCTTACCGCAGAGCGGGCTAAGCGTGTTTCAGGGCGTTTTTGCGGGGTGGCTGGCGTTCTTTGCACGAGTTTACGGTCGATCACGGTGACGCTCGTAAGCCCTCGGTGCCAGTTTACGGCAGCACCTTTAAAGCCTCACTCGGCGTTCTCGTTGGGGTAGTTCGTGGTTTGCTTACTCGGCCGAGAGTGCTTTTTCGATCTTGTCGAGGCGCGTTTTTAAAAGTGCGATCTCTTCGGCTTTCGCCGCATTTTCGGCTTCAAGATTCGCAATTTTTGTTTCAGCTTTTTCCAGAGCTGAATCGAGGCCGACAAGCTTCGCATAAATTTCTTGCGTCGCCTTAATCAAAGGAGCGATGAGTTCGGTGTAGCGAACGCTGTAGCTGTCGCTTGAGGTATCGTGCGAGACGATGACGTTCTCTGAATCGACTCCGGTCGCTTCGGCGATCGCGCGTTTCGCTTCTTGGGCGATGATGCCGTAGTGTTGTGTCGCACCTTGGCTTTCATCCTTCCATACCCAAGAAACTGGTCGCAGCGAGTTGATAAAGTCGAGACCGAGGTCAGATGCTTTCACATCTTTCTTGAGTCGTTCGTCAGAGCTTACGTTTGGCGAATTTGAAAGGTAGATGTTGTTCCAGCGAAGTGTCGTCGAGCCCAAGTTTCGCGATGCAGTTGCGTCTGGAGTCACGTCGCCCGCGACCTGAAGCTTGCTCGTCGGGTTTGTGACGCCGATTCCGAGATCGCCGTCAGCGTCGATGCGAACGGTTTCGGATCCGCTCGTCAAAAAAGCGAGGTAATTCGGAGAATTGAATCCGTAAATTCCTGTCGTGCCGTCGCCGAATAACAACGCGCTGGTTGCGACGATGTTGCCGCTCGTAACTAAATCGCCGGCCGCATAGATCGAGTGCCGCGGTAAACTGCTATATGGAACAGTCGATGTACCCACAAGAAGCGAACCCTGTGAGCCTGTGCCGGCTCCGGCCCCGCCGAGGACCACGACGTTTCCGCCATTCGCATTTCCGGTGCCTCCGTTTTGTGCCGTGAAAGAAATGTTTCGGCCCGCCGTCGAAGCGGCGGCAGTTCCGCCGACGACGTCTAAGGTTGAGGTCGGATTCGTTGTCCCGATGCCGACGTTTCCGTTTGAATCAATGCGCATTTTTTCGGTCGCGAGATTTGAACCTGCACCTGCATCCGGACCAAGTGTTCCGAATCTCAGTGAACCATCTTTTGAAGTATCTGTGGCATCGTCGAGCCCTGATTCGACATAGCCTGACTCAGCGTTGCTTCCATTCACCGTTGTCTCTGACTGAAAGTTCAAGCGATTTCCAATGCCGTTGCTGCTGCCGCCTGCGCCTCCGCCGTCAGAGTCGAAATGCGAGAGGGTCAAGCCTGGGATGACTGTGTTACCAGTGGATGTGCTGGAGTTGATCGTGAAGCGTGCCCCAAGAGCAGGAGAGCCAAGATTCCAGTCGCCAATATTTACTCCCGGCACATCGGCTGGTCCTTCGGGAACAATCTTGATTGCATTGTAGATTGACCCGTTTCGTCGAGTGCGAAGTTCAACGGTCGAATTTGCTCCGGTTGTGCCCCACCAGTTAGAGCTGAGTTCGGCCAATTTCAAGTCGCTCTCGCCATGAAACTGGATTTTCGAGCCCACGCCCCAATTTGCAGTCGATCGATTTGAAAGCTTGATCAAGCCCAGATCGCTAGGGGCATCCGAACGTACTTCGAGCGAGTTTGAAGGTGCTGTCGTCCCAATCCCGACGTTGCCATTCGAACGAAGAAAAATTTGAGGGGTTGAGGCCCCATTCGTGAAAAAAGCCAAACCGGTTTCGGCCGGAGCCTCCCAGAAGGATCGAATTTCACCCACCCCATTTGCATATTGATCAGTGAACTTCAGAGCTGCACCACTTCCAACTGTTGATCCATTCAAGGCCGAGAGCCGCAACACTTCTTGCCCGTTTGCGCTCAATGCAGCTGCTGAGTTAACAGTGAGCAATGCACCAGGCGTTGTCGTTCCGATACCGACGTTACCAGTTGCGTCGATGCGCAAACGTTCGGCTCCGCCGGTCGAAGCCGCAAGTGTACTTGCAGCAGCGCGAAACCAACCGGTGCCCGTGTCGCCTGCAAAGCTAAACGCGGGCGCTGCGGCTGTTCCGTTCGCTGATGTTACGAGGCCGCCGCCGGTCGTTGTAGAAACTAAACCCGCGCTTGAAAAATTGAAGATGTTCGAGTTACCGGTGCTGACGCCAATTGTATCGGCACCGTTTGAGAAAAATCCCGTATCGGTGTCGCCGGAAAAAGAAATGCTGGGTGCTGAGGCTGTACCGTTACCTGCATTGACGCTCGTCGCGGCACCGCCGCCTCCGCCGCCGACGAGATCGGTGTAGGCGCCGTTGTTTTCTGACACGCGAAATTTGTTGAGCGTCGAATCGAAATATATTTTTCCCTGCGAAGCAGCGGTGGCTGGCGCCGAACCTGTCGCAAGCCCGCGGTACGTCATGCCTCCGTTGATGTCGAGAGTTGTTGACGGAGATGCTGTGCCGACACCGACGTTGCCAGCGTTTGGCTGCAAAATCAGATTTCCGAATGCTGCGGCACCCGCAATCATAGTTTGCATTTGGTAGTATGTGTTTCCAGAAGTCGCACCAGATGATAAGTTTAAGCTGCTTCCGCTAACCCCTGGCGAAAAATCTGCGGTTGTAAAAGAAGCACTACCACTCGAACCAGAGGCATTTTGAATATGTAATCTGGATTGCGGACTCGCTGTTCCAATCCCGACGTTGCCTGTAGAGGAAATTCGCATTCGCTCAGTGGACCCAGTTGTAAATCCAAGTGTGGTTGAGGCGGGTCGAAACATTCCAGTGTCAGGGTCCGATAAAAAAGAATAGGACGGTGAACCAGCCGACGAGGTGGATAAGCTCTGTATTCTTCCTGCACCTGTAACTCTTAAGATTTCAGTACCGTCATTTTGAAGCAACAGAGGCCGGGAACCACTTTTGTCGTTGACTACAAGCGTTGCAGGCGTGCTGGCACCTTCGACGTACAAGCTCCCTGCCGAGATGTGCGAATTTTTAATTCGAGCAGCGTAGGTTGCGACATTGGTGTCTACATCTAGATTAAATAAAGGCGTCGCCGTCCCAATCCCGACATTGCCACCGGTGCGATAAAGATCTGCTCCTGAAACTGTCCATGCACTCGCCGAAGCGGGTAGCCGGGCGGCCGGAACAGTACCCGCCGTGATCGCTCCGCCATCGAGGCCCGCGATGTTTGAACAGACGAAGGTGTCGGTGAGTGACGACCACGTCAACGTCTGCGAGGCCGCGCACGTGGCCGAGCCCGCAAACTGCTGGGTGCCTGCGGCTGTTTTTAAATCACCGATATTGAAATTGGTCGGAGTCCACGCGGCTGTTCCGCCGCCGATATATTTTAAAACTTGGCCGTCGAGAGGTGCCGTGACAGCTACCCCGGTGCCTTGAATTCTTGAGACTGTCGGTCCTGGGTACGTGCCAGACAAATCACCCGACGCTGCACCTGACGGGGCTCCGCCGCCGCCCGCACTTCCGATCGTCTCCCACGTGGTACCTGTGTCGCGGTAAATTTCGCGGGTGTCGGTTGAGATCCATATTCGACCTGCGGTTGTCGCCGAACCTTTGGCTGTGTTCAAACCACTTTGAAAACTTGGTGTGCCGCCTAAATTTTGAATTGCAAACGGAACATCGGCTGCGACCAAAGATCGAAAGGTGGGTGTACC
>JALHOI010000292.1 GCA_022843085.1 Pseudobdellovibrionaceae bacterium | reverse complement strand
CGTGTGCTCTTCCGATCTCTTGCTTCGGGAATTTCCAGTCGCCATGAAACTTATGAATCTCACGAACTGAATTTAGGTGGGTTAGCGATTGCCCGTCGGCCGACCTGTGGGGCGCGTTCCATTTGCAGGTCCATTCGCAATCGGGCCGCCGACACGTGGTCCCGCGGACGGTCGCGGTGCTTCTGAGCGGCCTTGCGGGCGAGGTCCATCAGAACGAGATCCGCCGCCTTGTGGTCGTCCACTGCCACCAAAGCTTCGTCGCTGGCCGCCGCCTTGTGGTCGTCCACCGCCGTTACCTCGGCGTCCACCTCCGCCGCGTTGTTCGGGGGGAGCCGGGCGCACCGGCCCGTTGTAGGCAATGTGAAATGGTTGATCTGCATTGAGGGGAATCTTTTTGCCGATTAGTTTTTCGATATCGCGCAGGTAAGCGCGTTCTTCTTCGTCACAGAACGAAATGGCCATACCGCTTGCGCCGGCGCGAGCGGTTCGGCCGATGCGGTGAACATAAGTTTCGGCGACGTTCGGAAGTTCAAAGTTAATGACATGGGTAATTTCGTCGATGTCGATTCCGCGAGCCGCGATGTCAGTTGCGATCAAGACTCGAGTGCGACCGGCGCGGAAATTCTCGAGCGCTTTTTGTCGGGCGGTCTGAGACTTGTTTCCGTGAATTGCTTCTGATCGAATACCGCTTTTATCAAGAACTTCGGTGACCTTGTTGGCGCCATGTTTCGTGCGGGTGAAAACGATCACACGCTTAAAAGCGGGATCTTTCAGAACATGACGAAGTAGATCACGTTTCTTATCTTTGTCGACGTTCATTAAGCTTTGTTGAATCAGTTCAACTGTTGATGAGACGGGTGTCACTTCCACGCGCACAGGATCAACAAGCATGGTTGAAGCAAGTTGCATGATTTCAGGCGGCATCGTCGCCGAGAAAAATAAATTGTGTCTGCGTTCTGGAAGCATCTTAATTACTTTTCGGATCGGCTGAATGAAACCCATGTCGAGCATTCGATCGGCCTCATCGAGGACAAACACCTCGAGTCCTTGAAGTTGAAGATGACGTTGTTCGATCAGATCGAGCAGTCGACCGGGGGTCGCAACAAGAATGTCGACGCCGGTCGAGAGAGCTTTGACTTGTGGCGCTTGTCCGACCCCGCCGAACACGACGGCGTATTTTAGTTTGATATGTTTGCCGTAAATTTTGAAGCTGTCGAAGATTTGAATCGCGAGCTCACGGGTCGGCGTGAGGATCAGAACTCGAGGTCGGCGTGCCTCAAGGCGTCTTGGATTCGCTGCAAGGCGATTCAGTATTGGAAGTGCAAAGGCGGCTGTTTTACCCGTTCCGGTTTGAGCGCAACCTATCAGATCGCGCCCTTCAAGAAGAGGTGGAATTGCGGCTTGTTGAATCGGAGTCGGTATCTTGTAGCCTGTTTCTTCGAGGGCGAGGCGCAAAGGTTCGACGAGAAGAAGGTCTTCGAAAGAAAAGTTCGGTTTCATGTGAGGGGGAGGCTACTCGGTAACACGCCTTAAAACAAGCAACCTCACCGCGAACCTAAAGGGTTCGGTAGCACCTTCGTGAAAAAATGAGCCCGATTGTAGCGATTGGCGACAGAGCGGGTTTCGATTTCAAGTCGACACTCTTCATTCACGCATCGGTTGTGGCTGGTGAGGCGCAATCTGGGGACCCGAAAAAGCCTCGCGCGCGCCGCTATTCCAAATCAAGAGATTAAAGCCAGCGTAAAAAATGAATTGTTGATCGGACCGATGTAAAGGGCTGTCACGGTTCGCGGACCAAGCCGTTGTCGCGTTTCTGACGCCGACAAAAAACGAGCTTCCATTATTCGAAATGTCTTTTGGAGAAACGTAAAAAGTCAGCCCTGAGCTTACGGTCAAAATTCCTGGGGCCGCATCGAAGCTGCGTCGAAACGGAGTCGCATCAAAAGGTGCGACGCCGAAATAGTAGTTTGCGAGCGTTTTGTCGATCAAGCTTACGTACGTGTCCACTTCCACCGAAATTTCCGACTTCAGCTTGTTTGAAACGTCGAGAATTCGTTCGAAGCTCAAGCCGGGTTGAAAGATGAAACCGCGATGAGCGAGGTTTGATCCGTCTGAACTTGCGACCGCCCGAATCGGAATCGAAAGCCTCAGCCGATCATCGCGAAGTTTTCCGGCGTTTTGAAACTTCCATCGGACATTTAATCTCGGACCAACTTCCCCAATCCAATCAAGTTGGCGCATGCCTTGCCGAGCTTTGTTTTCTGAACCTCCAACAGGAAAAGACGCTGCCCCCGAAACATCGATCTCGGCATTCTCGAGGGTCAAAAGGCGCGCTCGGGTGCCTTCATCATCGGATCTGAGAACTCGCCCGCGATATCGAAAGGTCGGTGAAGCTAGAAATCGAAGGCTCGACTCATCGCTCGCCGGATAATGAGGAGTAACGCCGGCACCGGCACCAAAGCCGAACTGCCAAAGTGGGCGACCTTCAGATTTTGGAGAAGCCGGTGAGATCGACAGAGGTGGTGTGTCGAGAGAGGCCTCGGCCGCAGGGTTTGAAATCGAACCCAGACCTGCGACTAGGAAAATGAATTGGGCCGCCAGCTTCAGAGTCGAAAGATTCTGGCCGGCGAAACGACTTTGGGTGAGCCTTGGTTTGATCTGGTCCTCGAATGATTCGCGCATCGCTTGAGATGTCCCTCTCTCGGGCCGATAAAGACGAGAGCTGTGGTTAATGCCGTTCTAGGTAACGAACCTTCAAGCTTACGCGACGACATCACGTGTGTGGAGAAAGATTTTAAATGAAACGTTGGGTACAGAAATTGGTCGAGCAGCTCAACTTTGGCTCGGCCGACGATTTAGGAAAAAAGAAGAAGAAACTCGATATCTCTGAGGATCGAGCGACTTTACTTTACCTGATTGACGTGTATTCGAAACATTTAATCGATGTCGAGGATCACCCGGTGCGAAAGGTTCGAGAAAGTTTCGATGAGTTCGCGCGCGAGCTGGTTGATCCTGGATCGAAAGCGGATCCTGAAAAACTGCTGTTTCGGCTGCGTCAGTATTACTCGGGCTACCGTGTCGACGAATACACCTACGTTCGAAAAACGTTTGAAGATTTTAAGGGAATTCTCTGGGATTTTGTCGAGCAGTTGGCCGACGATTCACGTTTTCAAGATGTCGCCGATAAAGACGTACATTCAAGTATGAAAGAGCTCAAAGAAGCCGTCGAAAGTGAGTCGATTGATATTCTGAGAACGAAGTCTCGTGAATTCATCGACTCGTATGTGGAGTACACCTCGAAGCGCGACGAGAATCGTACGAAACGGATGTCTTCGATAAAGAAAAAACTCGAGACGGTAAAAAAGCAGTTAGTCGAAGCTGACAAATCAATGCGAACCGATCATCTCACAGGAGCCTACAACCGTAAAAGTTTCGATGAAAATCTTGGGGAGCAGATAACGCTGTTCGATCTCGCGAAAGGCAGCGTCACACTTTGCATTCTCGATATCGATTTCTTTAAGAAAATAAATGACAATTACGGTCATGATGTTGGCGATTTCATTCTGAAAGAATGTGTGCAGCTGCTTCAATCTTCATATGGTCACGAGACTGACTTCGTTGCACGAATCGGCGGCGAAGAGTTCGCTATAATTCTTCAAGATCACACCGTGCAACAAGCCGTTCAACGGGCTGAAGAAGTCTTCGAAAAGATTCGAAAAGAAGTTTTCGTCCACGATGGAAAGGAACTGCGATTTACCGTCTCAATGGGGCTTGCGCAGCTTCAAGCCGGGGAAAGCGCGGATCAATGGATCAAGCGGGCGGATACGGCCCTGTATGACTCGAAACACACGGGACGCAACAAGTGGACAGTGGCTCATCACGGTCCCGCTGTTAGCCGGGTCGCTTAATTTCCTTTTGTTTTCGGCTGGCTATCTTTTAGTCAGCTGTAAACCTTTACGCCAAAATGCCTGACTTATCGGTATGTTAAAACGCTAACACCTGTCGATACGAAACGTAGGCAATCGAGGTGCACGAGCTTCGTTCTCGCCTGTCACTCTTCTTGCCATGTCTACCAGAGGCAAGAGGAACATATGAAAATGCGATCTCAAGCCACGAAACAACGAAGCCACAACCACCCATTTGCCTGTCTCGTTTTAGCGCTCTCGATAGGCATCCTTGCCATTCTTGTCAGTTCAAATGCGAACTCCGAATCGTCGATTGATCCGATTTCACAGGTCTACTTTGTCGTCGACAGTGATCAAGCGGGGCCGTTGAAGCTTAAACGAATCTATTCTTCAGCTTCGACTTTTCGCGGTCACTTTGGAACTGGCTGGTGCTCTGAACTCGACGCACGCATTCTGATTTACAACAAGTCAGAACTTCGCTTTCGCGGTTGCGACCTTTCGAGCGGACAATCACTCGACGCTCGCCGTGCCGCCCTTGAGATTCAAAGCGACAAGTTTGGATTTCGAAGGAAGCGGGAAGATGGTGCGATTCAGCTTTTCTCGAGGTCCGGGTACTTGATTCGCCTCATTCGCGCGGACGGTACAATT
>JALHOI010000291.1 GCA_022843085.1 Pseudobdellovibrionaceae bacterium | reverse complement strand
GATGGTCGACCACGCGTGGAGACACGTGAATTTCGTTGCCCCAAACCTGATTGAGTATTGTTTCGCGCGGAACAATCGCACCGTTTTCGCGAATGAAGAGCAGTAAAAGTCGAAACTCTACGGGCGTCAGATCGAGTTCTTTTTTCTGCGCGACGCCGGCTGCATTGGTCGCTCCGGTCGGGCGCAAGTCGAAGGCGCGCTGTTTTTCAAGATCGAGTTCTAAAAGTCCGGCTCGCAAATTCGAGGAAGGTGCCGCCTTTGCATCCCGCCGCGCGAGGTGTCTAAGCCGATTGGTCACTCGAACCTGAAATTCAACCGGATCAAACGGTTTTGCGATGAAATCTTCGGCTCCAAATGTGAACCCGCGAACGCGAGTGTTCACCGAGTCATAAGCCGTAAGCAAAATAACCGCTGTGCCTTCTTGAAGGCCCGAGCCTAGAAAATCAACACCATTGCCGTCGGGCAGATCAACATCGAGAAGTACAAGATCAAAGCGCTTTTTTTCAGCCAAAGCTCGCCGTGCATCGCTCAAAGTTGGTGCCCATGTGATCTGGTGATCACGGCCTAAAAGTGCTGTGACCATGTTGCGAATGTCTTCACTGTCTTCGACCAAAAGAAGATTGGACATGCGAGGTCCCCCTAAGAGAACTATCGGTAAATCCGGCCGAAAAGTTGAGCCATCTAGACTCTCGAATTCGTGACCAAAGTTTTCACACTCTTTTCCGTTTGGCCCAGTGTTCTAGGGCGTCCCAGCGCCACCTTCGGGTGTCGAAAAGCTGAACCCGACCAAGACGATCAACGAGTTTCCAGGACCAAATCGGTGCTTAAAATCTGCACGAAGTGCAAAGCTTTCGGTGTCACCAGCGAGTGGTATTCGGATGCCGCCGCCATAGTGCCAGCCGCCACTCCATTTATAGGAATCGACGTCGCGGGGCGTATAGTAGTCACCATGGGCACCCAATAGAAAATGAACGGGGAGGGGTGCGCTCGCATCGTTTGAAAAAACATCCAGACGATAGTCGAACGACAGAGAATTGTACTTCGAACCGTCGCTCGTTGCGTTGAAGACTTCGAATTCAAAGGTACCTTTTGAAGTCATCGTGCCCAAACGAGCGCCCCACCCATTCATGACTTCTCGAACGCCACGTATCCGGCTGGGAAGCAACGGTCCGAAGCCAACCCCCACTTCTATAGCTTCGGCGCGTGAGGGCAGTGCGACCGAGAGTGCAGCCGGCATCGCGCCGAACATACCGAGGGCAGCAAGCAAACGAACGGCTTGCGACCGAAAGCCAGTTAGATTCATTGATTTTAAAGCCCAGACAACATACCCGACGACAGCAAGACTGAATGCTGCGACGAGAACGAAATGTCGTTCGTAACCCAGAGCATCTGCCGAGAGTCCGGCCAAAACAGAGGCTGTCGTCTGCGAAACAACGACAATCGAGGCCTGAAGTGTGTAATCGCTGGCGCTGTGCCGAGGGCGACATCGTTCCATCATGGCTGCAAACAAAGTGACAGTTGCCACGCCGCTCACGCTATTGTCGAGAATCGTTGCAAGTACGATCTTCCAAACTGCGGGTTCGGTCATGACAGGGATTAAATAGGTTGCCGTGGCAAGAGCTTGCACGGCCGCAAGCCAAGCAAGACTGCGAAAGCGATCAAATCGGCTAGCGACCCAGCCGCCAAAGACCGCGCCGACAAGACCTGCGCCTGACCCAAAAAGGCCAGTCAGCGCGCCGATCTCAGTGAGTGTGTAGCCGTTGTCGACAAGCCAGGGGCGCATCATGGCGGCTGCAGATTGATGCGAGACTTTAAACAATAAAAGAATCCCAAACCACTTCAGCATGTCTGAAGAAAAAAGAAACTCTTTAAGGTCGGCAAGCGGTTCGCGCTTCAATCGGGTGTCAACGCGTGCATCAAGAGAGCCCAAAACTTTGTTCTCTTTAAAAAACAAGACCGGTAAACTCACGACCATAAGGCATGTTGCCATCATGAGCATGGCCACTTGCCAACCTAGTGTCGACAAAATCACCAGCATCGCTGACCCGCCTGCAATCATTCCCACTCGGTAGCCTCCGACCTGAATGGAATTGGCCCAGCCACGTTCGTGGGGTTTCAATAGGTCAACAGCAAGCCCGTCAGTCGCCACGTCTTGAGTCGCGGCGATAAAGTTACAAACCAGAAAAGCGATGAGGACAACATAAAGCGATCTCTCGGGATTCAAGAACGAGACTGCGACAAGCGCGAGCACAGATAAAATTTGAAGAGGTACTATCCAGCTTCGTCGAAGTCCAAACTTTGGAAATCCATAACGGTCTGCTAGTGGCGCCCATAAAAATTTTAGAGCCCACGGTAGTGTCAAAAGTGCTGCGCCCCCTATTTCGGCCAACGACGCTTTTGCTTCTCTTAAGTAAACGGGCATGGCTTGAGTGAAAAAACCGTAGGGAAGACCTTGCGCAAAATACAGACATGCAAAGAGTGAAAGCTTCTCGAGACTGCTGATCGGTCGCAGTTCTTCAGAGCTCATCGACTTGAGCTTTCGATTTCGCTGAGCCAATCCATCGCGAGATGCGAATCGTTTGTGAAGACCCAATCGACGCCGCGTGCCCACTCACGACGAAGGCTTGCCTTTGAGGCCGCAAAGCCGACGCCGCAGGATTGCCGGACGAGATGGTGTCGGTGAAGAAGCGACGATGTCATGGCGGCATAGTGACACGTAAATCCCTTGTACCCTTGCGATAGCGTCAGATCTGAAATCTGCACGATATCGCTTGTGGCGATCGAAACAAGGCACTTTCGTGAAAGCCCAACGTGATCCGAAAGCACGCCGAGCATCGCCGAGTCGAAGGACATAAGATGAAAATCCTTCTCGGCCTCAAGTGGTTTCAAAAGTTCGGCGATGCGCTTTAGTCGAGCGCCGCTGTATTCAGCGTGAGTCCCTTTAATCTCGATCATCAAGTGCATCGATTTGCCGTATTCACGAAGAACATCTTCAAGCGTCGGTACGTCGGGGGCTTCATGTTGCAGGGTATTGTGGGTGATGTTCGAGATCAAAACCGGTCGACCGTGCGTCCGCAGTAAAGATTTGTCGTGATGGACAATCGCGACGTCATCTTTCGTGAAGCGAACATCAAACTCAAGGCCCCACACCCCAGACTCTCGTGCGCGATCGAAGGCTGAAAACGTGTTTTCACGACAGCCTCGTTCTTTCCACGCCCCTCGATGTGCGATGACTTGAAGGGGATTAAGCGCGGTCGGCCGCTTCTGGGTCGTCTCGGGTAATCGAGCGACGACCCAGTCAGCTGCCGTCATTGCAGCCTTCTCTATAAGTTCTTGCGCAAATGGCGGAGTCCGTTTGAACATCCGCTCATCTTAGTCGAGAGCGCTGGCAGGGCAAGAGCTGAGGCACTCTTCTTTCGCAAGTTGAACCGGAACCGCGTCGACACAGGCCGATGTCCCAGCATGGCGTATGACGCTGGCCTTGGATGACTTCGAAATGATTGCGGTTGATTGAAACTTCGCTTTGCAGGCGTTGATCGCATGATCGATCAGGCCTCGTTCCATGGTGCCTGAACTTGCCAAATAGTAGCTCGCGCGCATTCGGTTGACGCCGATTGCGCCTTTTGATGGGTCCGATTGGAAAATCGAAAAGTTAAACTTACTGCTCGACAGATTCGCGGCCTTACACTGAGAGGCGGATGTGAAGCCGTCTATTCCAAAAGGGTCTTTGCCGACGTCGGCGACCATCACGACATGGCCGGCGATTGCAATCATGTCACCGGGTTTCAGATTTGACTTCGCGTTAAAAGAGGCATGGTCGAGGCAGGTCAGCCCGTTTTTCTGAGGCTGCATCAGCATCGTCGACGAGACTCCATTGACAAGCGACGCTTTCAAAGCTGTTTCTTTTTTCAGTTTCAGACCGACGGCGGCGTAGGCTGAAACGACAAATCCCGAGCAATCGATTCCGAGTTCGCGCGAACCTGTGCCTGCATTCTTGAAGAAGTTCATGACCTTCTCGTTCGATGCGGAGGTGAAGGGCTTGCCGCCAAAATCGTAGATGGGCGGCGTTGCCTGAATGTCGTGGCAAGTTGGCAGTGGTCGTTTGTAAGTCAAATTTCCGATATAAGGTTGTGTCGCAAGAAGCGCCTTTAAGTTTTGGATCTGACGACGTCCGCCGTTACCGCTGGGATGCTGGCCGACAAGCTTAATGCCTTGAGCGTTCGGAGTCTCGGCGCCGATCGGACCACGGGTGCCGGCCTCGCAGCTTTGGTAAATCGTGGCTATGGTTCGCATTCCGCCGTAAACGGGCAGCGCATACGCGGTCTTCCAGGTTTCGAGCATCGTCGACGCCTCAGTCGGAAGTGTGTTTGATGGAGGAGTCTCGGGTGTTGTGGTTGTGCACGTAACTTCAAGGCTACCTTCGGCTTCGGCGATACTTTTTAACAGATCGAGCCTCGACCTTACGCTGTCGACATCGTCTGACTTCGCAGGCGTCGTGCGATCACCGATTTCGAGCTGTGCGATTCGTTCTAGCCACAGCCCACGACGTTCATCAATATCAAGACTTTCAGTTGCAGCAACCGAAA
>JALHOI010000290.1 GCA_022843085.1 Pseudobdellovibrionaceae bacterium | reverse complement strand
AAGAGTGGGGAGAGTTTTATCAGGGATTTTTGTTAAGGTGGCATAAGGTGCGGTCGGTTGGAGCCATCGATGCGACGAGTACGTCGGCAAATGTCCCGACGAATCGGTCGGTTGATTCCGACGGCCTAAGCCGGTATGCCGCCCAATTTTTTTCTAGCTGGAACTTCCGGAATAAAGCATCGAGCGAAAATCGTATGCTGGTTCATTTTTTAGGTCGCTCACCGCTTCAGCTTTTCGTGCGGCAGCTTCGTTGGCCGCACCCTCTATCAAACCCTGAAGATCTACTGGACCCGAACTTCATCGAGCTCAACGACGCGATCAATCTTTTTGAGAAGACCGCAAGGGCGAGGCATCCAGATTGGGATCAGCCTCTCTCAAGTTTTGGGTTCGACTCGTTGAACGGAATGGTCGATCTTTACAACTCGCGGGCCGAAGAACTTCGCAGCGCGGCTTCAGACTTTTTAATTAGTCAGCAGGCGACGGAAGCGGCCCGACCCACCTCGCCTGGCTTTTAAAATTCTAGTCAAAGATCTCTTCGAGAAATGATTTTTTACGTTTGTACGGCTTTTGATAATAACCGTGTTGCCCATGCTGCTGGTACGGCTGCTGCTGATACTGAGGTTGAGTCACGAAAGGCTGCTGAGGCGCCACGGTCGGTGGTTGCTGTGTCACAGCTTGTGGAGGTTGAGCCGCGCGAAGTTCTGACGCTGCTTGCTCGTTGGCTTTTGCGATCAGCTTGTCGAGTTCACCACGATCGAGCCAAATTCCGCGACAGTCAGGGCAGTAGTCGATTTCAATTCCGCTTCGCTCGGACAGCGACAACTTAGTATCAGGGCAAGTCGGACATTTCATACGGCCTCCGTGTTTAAAAACGATAGTCTTCCGCGCGCTTGATGAGCGGACAATAATCCTAGGGCTGCACCGCTATCGGCGCTGCCATGACATCAAACACAAAGAACCAGATTTTGTTCGAACCTTCAACTATGCGGATTTTTCACTGCCTAGCGCCTGACGTTCGGCAGTTGTCGCTGCTCGACGTTTTCAGGATTACTTGTCGAACGTGATGGATTTTTCGCGAGTTTGTATCAACAGCTCGGTCAGCTCAGTGACATCTTTCCCGCCACACACGCCGTAAGCCGGCGTGCCTGCTGGAATCACAAGTGTTGTCGGACCCATCTTCGACGCGATCATTTTATCTGGCGAATCATTCTTTGAGGCCGCAGTAATCACGGCATCAATTCGAGTTTCGCGCGCAACGTCACCCAGGTAGGGAGCACATCTCGAAACGACTCCGAAAGAAAGGTTCGTGTTGTTAAAAGAAAGCTCCATTTCGCCCGCAATTTTCGGGCTCACCGAATACGTTTTCTCAACGCCGTCGTGGACAACTGTGAGTTTGGTGAGTGAGCTTGTACCACGGTACGTGATGTCATCTGCGATTTCGACGGTGCCAGCCATCGAGAATGATGAGGCGAGTGTGAGACCGACCATCGCGACGACCAATTTTGAGAAGTTCGATTTTGCGGTAGCGAGCTTTGAAACTAAAGAGACTGAGTGCACGGATAACTCCTTTAAATTTTTGTTCTAGAGACAAAATGCAGAGACAAGATTCAGAGCCAGGTAAGATCTTGGCGAACGAGCCGGCAAAATCGTGGTGCAGCTCGCAGGCTGGATCGGATGACAGGATGCCGACGGTTGCAGGTGTCAGCGGGTTGCAGGTTTTACGCCAGTGCTTTGGCCGACGTCGCCGCGCGGCTGTTGGGTCTTCATGAGTAAAATTCACGACCGACAGGAAATGGCACATGACAATTAAGCTGGCGGCGGGGTCTCGCAGGGGCGGTTAACTACGCGCCCGGCCCTGGCGGACCGCGATGGCCGCCTCGCGCAGGTTGGGAGCCCCGGCATTGGCGATTTGCGAGTCCCGGCGTTGCCCCTCGGGTGACCCGGCGTTGGCAGTTTGCTGGGCGTACTACTCCGAATTTACTGAGAATTCGCAAAGCTCAATATTGGCCGGCCATCCTTCTCGGTCCGCTGTGGCGGCAGGTCAGGGTCGGCGGGTGATGAACCGCCCGCGCCTTCGAACGGTACCGGCCCGTCGCCCGCTTTTTTTCTTCCTCTTTTTCTGACTTGAGTACATACCATCGGTCACGTATGAAATAAAAATGCGACCGCTAGAGTCCAAACAACTGAAACAACTAAAACAACAAAGGCAACAGACTTCGATGCTGCGGCGGCTGCCGAATGATTACGGTGGAAGTCTTAGAAACAAGCGAAAAGGTCGCGTCGGAGCAAGACCCCTATCGACAAAACACACGATGCATCTCGTTCTGAAGTCGACAAAGGCCAAAGGTGAATGGAATTTCTTGCGACCCGCGCACAACAAAAACATCCGGCGCATTATCGACAAGTTCGCGTTCGTGTACGGTGTCAAACTGGTGTCGTTCGCGAATGCTTCGAACCACTTGCATATGCAGATTCGACTTTCGAATCGATTTGCGTACGACCCGTTTATTCGCGCGATTACTGGCGCAATCGCATTGAGCGTCACGGGCCGCACCAGATGGAAGAGGCCGGTTGCAGCGTTGAGTGCATCGCAATCCTTAAATACGTCAAAGTTGTCGAATACCGCGCAGTCGGCAGGCGAGTCGCCGAAGCCTAATGCTTCAGAAGGGTTCATCTCGCCGCTGGCTCAGGCGGTTTCATCGGCCGCAGGAAAGTTTTGGGATTTTCGGCCTTTTACGAGAATAGCCGAGAGCTACCGAGCCTACCTCAATCTCAAGGACTACATTCGCATGAACGCGATCGAAGCTGCGGGCTGGCGGCGAAAAGACGCGGGCCAAATGGTTCAAGTTGAAAATCAATTTCGAGGATTCGGCTGTATTTTTTTTGAAATTCAGTCGGCAGCTCGAGATCGAGCGGCGGGCGCTCGCCCACGCGGGGCAACACGGCCCCGCGCGATCTGAATTCTGATTGAATTACTCTTGATAACTTTCGAGCGGAGCACACGAACACACGAGGTTTCGGTCGCCGTGCGCGTTATTCACGCGGCCGACCGTAGGCCAAAACTTGTGATCGCGCACCCTTGAGAGCGGGTAGGCTGCGTCCTCGCGGCTGTAAGGTCGATCCCATTTCGTACTCGAGACGACACGAACCGTGTGAGGCGCGTGTTTCAGAACGTTGTTGGCGGGGTCGACTTTGCCCTCTTCGACCGCTTTGATCTCTGCGCTGATCTGGATCATTGCATCACAAAAGCGATCGAGTTCTTCTTTCGATTCGCTTTCGGTGGGTTCAACCATCAGGGTTCCGATCACGGGCCAGGACATTGTGGGGGCATGAAAACCGTAGTCGATAAGTCGTTTTGCAACGTCTTCGACGGTCACAAGTTTCATACCGCGAAGATCGAGAATACATTCGTGCGCGATACGGCCGTTTTTGCCAGTGTAAAGAATTGAGTAATAAGGCTTCAGCCGGGCCGCAATGTAGTTCGCGTTGAGAATCGCAATCTCAGTTGCGCGTTGTAAGCCGTCGCGACCCATCATCGCAATGTAGCTCCATGAGATCGGAAGAATCGAAGCACTCCCGAAAGGTGCAGCTGCGACCGCAGTCGCCGTCGTGCGCTGGCCCGATAACATTTCAGACCCGAAGTGGCCTGGAAGAAACGCCTTTAAATGCTCGCGGACGCCGATGGGCCCAACGCCGGGGCCTCCGCCGCCGTGCGGGATACAGAAGGTTTTATGTAGATTGAGATGGCAAACATCAGGGCCGAAATCGCCCGGACGGCAAAGTCCAACGATGGCGTTAAAATTTGCGCCGTCCATGTAGACCTGGCCGCCGTGCGAGTGCACGACGTCGCAGATCTCTTGGATGGCCTCTTCGAAGACTCCATGGGTCGACGGATAGGTGACCATGAGTGCAGCGAGGTTGTCTTTGTGCAAAAGTGCTTTCGCTTTAAGATCTGCCACATCGACGTTTCCGTTCGCATCGCACGCTGTGACCACGACCTTCATGCCGGCCATGACCGCTGACGCAGGGTTTGTTCCATGTGCTGAAGAAGGGATTAGACAGATATTGCGATGAGCTTGGCCTTTTGACTTGTGGTAGTCGCGAATTGTGAGAAGGCCCGCGTATTCTCCGGCCGAACCAGCGTTTGGTTGCAGTGAAACGCGAGCGAAGCCTGTAATCTCGCACAGCCAACCTTCGAGATCGCGAACGAAGCCCATGTAGCCTTTCGCTTGATCGACTGGAACAAAGGGGTGAACACCACCCATCTCAGGCCATGTGACAGGAATCATCTCGGTTGTTGAATTCAGTTTCATCGTGCAGCTTCCGAGCGGAATCATCGCATGTGCCAGCGACAAATCTTTGTTCTCGAGACGCTTTAAATACCGAAGCATTTCAGTTTCAGAATGGTAGGTATTGAAAACCTTCTGAGGAAGTAGGTTGTCGGTGCGAACCATCGCCGGTGCAATCGACGAAGTTCCTGACGACTGATCAAGCTCATCAAACGAAATCTTAGCGGCAAAGCCGGCAGACGACGAACTGCCGCCGCTGACAAATACGCGAATCAGAGTTTCGACATCCTCTCGCGAACTCAGCTCATCAAACGAGACGCCG
>JALHOI010000289.1:3332-4622 GCA_022843085.1 Pseudobdellovibrionaceae bacterium | reverse complement strand
TGCACCGAGGCGGTCAAGTCGCGAAGATAGAAGAGCAACGGCGAACCGCGTGTTGTCCAAATCGTCTTGTAAGCTTCAGCCGACTTATACTTGCGAATCGGAACGATAAGCACCTTGACCAGAATCCATCGAAGCGGGGCTGGTATATCGATAACAAAAGGGTCCATCAAAAACTCTTTGAGATAAGGTCCGACCGCTTGTGGCGTCGGCGCCTCTGGAGTTCCAAGATTTAAAAGCAAAAGACCAGACTTCATATTGAGTTTACCTTTCGCGATAATTCACGGGTGCGCTCGAGAATAGATGCAAGACCAAGATCACCCAGATAATTGCCGAATAAAATCGTACCGTCGACGACGTTGTCTAACTCAGGCAAAAGCTGTTCGTGCGCCGTACTGTAGAACGGTATCGCTCGCGGCCAACGACTAATATCGTGACCAACAAGGCGCTCATGCGACTGCGATTGAATCAGTCGGTCGCGTTTCTCAAAAATAAGCTTAAGTAGTTCATCGTCCGAATGTTCAAGAATCACCTCGCCTCTTGACCGCCCGCCCAAGATCCAAGTTTCAGAATGCAAAACCGCGTGTGAGCTTTGGTGAACACGACCTTCAAAAATTTCCGAATTTTGCAAACATCCCAGAATGCCATCGGGCTCACCGTGCGGTGGTGTCTGAGAAAATAGAGTTCCAAACCCGAGGCGCGGCGGCTTCGAGTTAAAGAACAATGTCAGGCTGACAAGCCCAATCGATTCAATTTCGCTAAGCTTCTCGGCCAACAGCTTCAAAGCGGGACTCCACGCGGCGTCAGCCAAAATACTTGCCGCTTGCCAAGCTGAAACGGCGAGAATGACCGGGCCAGCCGACCGAGCCGCTAAAACGGTATCGCTATCGGCATGACAAGATGTCTGAATCGTCACGCCGCGGCTGAGAAGATGAGAACGCAGATTCGAAAGCAAAACACCAAGACCGCCCTCTGCTGAAACGGTTCCTCGCAGTTTTCCCTTTACGGTGATCTGATTGCGATTAAAAAGTCTTCCTAAGATCGAAGTCGCTGAAAGTTCGCTTGCATCGCTTGCATAAATCCCCAGCATGGCTGTGCTGATTATTTTTGAAGTGACGGCCGGGCCAATGGCACGGTTGCCCCACTCTTTTAGGGTCTCGCCAGGTTGCGGCGGAGTTGACCGAAGACGAAAGGCTTTGAAAAGAGCACCGCCCAATTCCTTGAGTGTGAGCGGAAGTCGGGTCACGCGACCGTCGACCGCCAAGTAACGACGCTTCGCTTGTTTGCGAGGTC
>JALHOI010000289.1:0-3322 GCA_022843085.1 Pseudobdellovibrionaceae bacterium | reverse complement strand
GAGGCACAAGCTTACAGTCTTCGAAAAGCTCTTCGACTAAAGCCGACGCAAGAAGACCGTTCGCCGCAGTTTCGACTGAGCCCATAGAATGATTTCGAGTTGAAATGAGACCACCGACAACAGGCGATTGTTCGATGATCGTCACCTCACAACCATCTTTCTCTAGTCGCCACGCGGCCACGAGCCCAGAAAATCCACCACCGATGATCGTTACTTTTTTTTTCAAACTCAAACACTCATCGAAAAAATTCGAGCCTCTGGCGCCTTCTCTCGAAGCCGAGCATCGAGCGCCATACAGGCATTGCGAAGAAACGGTCGGCCATGCCGGCTCATGACCAACTTCTTGCCACGCATCGAAACAAGGCCATCTTTAATCAACTCGTTCAAAAAAATCGCAACGTCTTTTGCCTGATCTTCGCTTTCGAGATCGACCTCAAACCGAGTCATGAGTCGCAAAATCTGTTCACGCCTGCGTCGATCTTCATCTGACAAAAGATGACCACGGAAGGTCGGAATCTCTTCACGCTCAGTGACTTCTTCGTAGACCGGCAACACCTTCTCGTTTTGATGAAAGCACCCGGGCGCCTCTGAAATCGACGAAACTCCTAGCCCTAACAGAACATCGGTTCGAACATCCGAATAACCCATGAAGTTTCGATGCAAAGTTCCGTTGTTTACCGCTTTCGAAAGACCGTCGGTCAGAAGTGCAAAATGATCCATTCCAATTTCAATGTATCCCGAATCTAGCAGTGCCTCGCGCGCGAGTTCATACAGAGCGCGTTTTTCTGCGCCAGCGGGCAAATCTTCGTCTTTAAAAAGACGCTGCGCGGGCTTAATCCAAGGCACCAGGGCAAAAGAGTACAAAGCAATTCGGTCGGGTCGAAGCTCGAGCGTTTTTTCGACCATATACTTCGTTGTTTCGAGGGTCTGTTTCGGCAAACCGTAAATAAGATCGAAATTGACGGATTCGTATCCGAGCTTACGTGCCGCTTCTGTTATGGTTCTCGTCTGCTCGAAGGGCTGAATTCGATTCACAAGACGCTGCACTTCAGGATCAAAATCCTGAACACCGAGGCTGACTCGGTTGAAACCGTGCTTCCTTAAGACCTCAAGCTGTTCAGGGTTCGTTCGGCGCGGGTCGATCTCAATGCTACCTTCGAAGCCGCGAGGATCTTTTGTCAAACCCTGAAGTAGACCTGTAACCAGACGATCAAGTTCTCTGGCTGACAAAAATGTTGGAGTTCCTCCGCCAAGGTGCATATTCACGAGCGGCCGACGCGCAAGCTCGGGGGCCGCTTTTAGATAGGCAGTTCTCTCCTTTAAAACGTGTGTAACGTATGGACTTTCGCGCTTGTGATCTTTTGTGATGGTCGTATTGCAACCGCAAAAGGTACAAAGCGTCTCACAAAACGGAATATGAACGTACATCGACCACGAGCTGTTTTGAGGCGCGAGGCCTAAGTTCAGTTGTTCTATCCACTGCGCGCGAGTGGGGTTCGAAGACCAGTAAGGCACCGTTGGGTAGCTTGTGTACCGAGGTGCCGGAACATCATATTTTGAAAAAAACTGCGGGTTTGCCATAGGACCTTCTTCTCTATACGAAAACTTCACGAACGAGTTTAACGAAGCGACGCACGTTCTCTTCAGGAGTACCGGGAAGAACACCGTGCCCCAATCCCGACACCCAACCTTTACGTTCAGTTTCGCTGAGGCCTTTTAAGTTTGTCAGATACCGCGTTGCGCGCTCTTCGAACTCATCCGGGGCCAAAAACAAAAGGGACTGATCAAAATTGCCTTGGATAAATCCGTGGTTCAGCCGCGGCGCTCGCAACACCTGTCGTAAATCCCATCGATGGTCATATCCGACACCTGCAAGCTCGGCCGCGTGAAACACGGGCGCATGAAGATGTGCCGCTTGAATCCCCCGAGCATAATAACCAATTTTCCCAGGATACGCGCGGGTCAACTCTCGAAGAGCAGGCGTGACGACTTCGGTGAAAAGTTCAGGATCAAGCTCACCTGCTGAGGTATCGAAAATCATGACGACTTCAACACCGCCCTTCAGTTGAAGTTCAACGTTTAACTTCAGGAGTGGAATCATACGCTCGCAGAACTTGCGGTACAGATCGAGCTGCATTTTTGATTTCTCAAGCCCACCTTTATGCGCGCCTTCGACAGCGTACGTAAACAAAGTCCATGGTCCGCCAATAAAGCCGATGAGGCTCTTATCTTTCGGCAGTTTCATCCGAGTTAATCGAGCGGCCTCTTGCTGAAAACGCAAACCTTCGATCGCTTCTTCAGGATCCTTAAATTTCTTGAGCCCATCGTGAGTCAAAGAGGTCGACAGTTTTGGGCCGGGCTCGTAGGTCAGGCCCATCCCGAACGCTTCGAGAGGAAACAGCAAATCACTAAACAAAATCGACACATCGAAGTCGAAATCAAGAATCGGCCCAAGCGCCACTTCGCTTGCGAGCTCGGCGTCTTTACAGAGAGTGATAAAATCATTTTTTGCGCGCAGCGCTTGATAGTGCTTATGATAGCGCCCGGCCTGCCGCATAAACCACGTTGGAGGACAGGCTTGGTCAATTCCACGAAGTGCGTTTTGAAAACGTGTATTCATCTAAGGTCCTCTTTGATTTTCACTGATTATTACTCCCACTGATAACCGACGCCTCGAACCGAACGGATTCGAGCCCCGTGAATATCACCTAGCGCCTGTCGCAGTCTTACGATTGCATTGTCTACGGTTCGCGAGGAGGGGAAATTCTCTTCGCCCCAAATTTTATCCAAAATTTCATCGCGACTGACAACGGCAGGACTGCGAGAGGTTAAGAGGCGAAGCAGCGTCGCATCGCGAGCCTGAATTCGTTCAATCATGACAGCCCCTGGCGTTTCATCGCTTCGAACTTCAAGGGCATCCCAGTAAACGACTCTGTCGCCGAGATTCAAAAACTCAGGCGTGGCGTGATTCTCAAGAACATGTTTGACGCGAAGAAGTAGTTCTCGAAGGTGAAACGGCTTTGGAATGTATTCTTCAGCGCCAAGCTCGTATCCCTCAAGACGATATTCCGCTGACGTCATCGCCGTTAAAAAAACAAAAGGAGTTTCACGGTTCAGTGCACCGGCGGGTTGCTTTCGTAACTGACGAGCGAGCTCAAACCCGTTTCCATCGGGTAATCCGACATCAAGTAAGAGAAGATCAAAACGACTTCGCCCGGTTTCGAGTTTGGCCGAGTCAGCCCGGTCGACCCACGTGACATCGTAGCCCTCTTTCGCGAGTCGCTCGGACAGCGTTTCAGCCAAAGTTCGGTCGTCTTCAACG
>JALHOI010000288.1 GCA_022843085.1 Pseudobdellovibrionaceae bacterium | reverse complement strand
GATCGCGTACACAATCGAAATGATTCCTGCGAATTTAAAGTGGATTGTGTGGTTGAATCCATTCGCGCACTTTATCCTTGGGTATCAATCGATCATTGTCGAGCAGTCGTTACCTGATACGGAAATTTTGGTCTTGATGACGGTCACTTCGTTCGTCACGTTTTTCGGCGGCTATGCGTTTTTCCGCCGATTGAAACCGATCGTGGTCACACATGCAGGATAAAGTTGCGATTCGCCTCTTGGGCGTCACGAAGAGCTACCGTCTCTACTCGTCGCCGTTGTTAATGGGTGCCGATCTTCTGCGAATTCCGTTTTTTCGGAAACGCATTGAAAGCTGTCCGTTGTTCCAGGCCCTCAAGGGTGTCGATCTTACAGTTGAAAGAGGCGAGCGCCTGGGAATTGTTGGGCGAAACGGCGCCGGCAAAACGACGCTTCTCAAGCTCATCACCGGAAATTTTCTGCCGACCAGCGGCGAAGTCGAGATTAACGGCCAAGTACAAAGTTTAATGGATGCTGGGCTCGGGTTTCATCCTGAATTCAGCGGTCGACAGAACATTCGCGCCTCGCTGATCTACAACGGCCTTTCCGAAACTGAATCGGTTGCCGCAGAAAATGAAATCGTTGAATTCGTCGAACTTGGCGAATTCATCGATCAGCCGATCAAAACTTACTCTCTTGGGATGGCGACTCGGCTCGCGTTCGCGACCGCTACGGCGATTAAACCCGAAGTCCTGATTATTGATGAAGTCCTATCGGCGGGCGATGGTTATTTTGCGGCCAAATCAGCCGAACGCGTGAAGCGGCTAACAAGCGGCGGAACAACTTTGCTGTTGGTTTCGCACTCGACCGATCAGATTCTCCAGTATTGCAGAAATGCGATCTGGGTTGATCAGGGTCGCATCGTCATGCGTGGCACGGCGATGGAAGTCGTCAAGGCGTACCAGGCTTACCTTCAAGATCTCGAAGAGACAAAACTCGCGGATCGAAATCTTGTGCTCGCGAAACGTTCGAGCCAGGGTACGGCAAAAAGTGCAGGAGATTCTGCGGCGCCCGCATTGTCTCGCTGGACCGGTCGAGGCGGGCTGAACATCCAACAAGTCCGTGTTCGCGATGCTGATAAGCGAGATCGATTTCTATTCACGACCGGACAGAGTGTCGAGTTTGAGTTAGAAATTGAGAGCGAAGTCGATGGCCGTTTTGATTGCCAATATCACTTCAATATTTATTCGGCGGACGGACGCAACGTCACGAGCCACATGAGCGCACCCGACCAATTTGAGCTTCGCACGGGCGATCGAAGAATTGTCCGTCTGGTCTACGACCGGCTTTTGCTTGGAAACGGAACCTATGTTGTCACGGCGGGACTCTTCCGTCACATGGATCAGCGGGACCACTCGACGGCTGAGCGATACGACCTGCTCGACCGCAGTTTCGAATTTCAGGTGGTTTCAAAGTATCGGCTGAACGAGAGTCTTGTTTTTCACCCGTCGAGATGGATCGCACCCGGCGGCGAAATTATCCAAGACGTCACTGAGGACACTCTGCAAGAGGGAAAGCAGAACCCGGCGTTCAGTACGCCTTAAGCAAACGCGCCATATTGTCCGAGGCATCGCCTTTTCCAAAGGGCGAAGCGGCTGCAGTCTTACCCGAGTTCAAACAATGGATGGCGAATTCGGATTTGATTTTTTCAACCGAGTGGCCACAGAGGGTGTTCATTCCAAGTTCAACGAGTTCCACCCACTCAGTTTCCGTGCGAAGGGTGAGGCAGTGTTTGCCGAAGAAGAAAGCCTCTTTTTGCAGGCCGCCGCTGTCGGTGGCAACGATCGCGCACGAGTCGAGAAGAGCCAGCATTTCGAGGTAGCCGACGGGCGCAATCATGTGAAGGCCTGTCGGTTTTAGGCCGCGCACCTCCATTGTCTTGCGTGCGCGGGGGTGAACGGGCCACACGACGGGCATCTCGCGGGCGATCGTCGACAGCGCTTGAAGGAGTTCAGCGAATACTTTTGGATCTTCGGTCGACTCTTGCCGGTGCAGAGTACAAAGCACGAAGGGCTTAGCTTGCAGGGACGCGGGTAGTTCCTTCGGCCAGCGCGCTTTCTTTTTAAAATACAAAGTCGCGTCGAACATCACGTCGCCGACGTTTTCGATTTGATAGGCGGGCGACCGGTAGCCTTCGTTTTCAAGATTTTTTACCGCGGTCGCCGTTGGGCAGAACAACCACTTTGAAACGCGGTCGGTGACAGTGCGATTGATCTCTTCGGGCATGCGCATGTTGAACGACCGAAGGCCAGCCTCGACGTGGGCGACGGGAATGTGAAGTTTCGACGCTGCGAGGGCTCCGGCCAATGTCGAATTGGTGTCGCCGTAGACTAAAACCGCGTCGGGTTTTTTCGCGATCAAGATCTCTTCGATTCGCCTTAGCATTTCTCCGGTCATTGCTCCGTGCGTGAGTCCCGAAATTCCAAGAAAGTGCTGAGGCTCCGGAATTTCCATTTCGTCAAAAAAGACGTCCGACATGTTCGCGTCTGAATGTTGGCCGGTGTGGACAATCGATTCTTCGATACCGGCTTCGCGAAGCGCGCGACTGACCGGCGAAGCCTTAATAAACTGCGGCCTGGCGCCAACGACGGTGATGATGTTTTTCACTTCGCGTTTTCTAGCGAGAATTCTGGCAAATCGCAATCAATGCGCCGCGACACCCGGCGCGAAGCGAAGACGACGGTTCACAGCTGCTGCCACGTGCATGCATACTGTCGTCTTGTGAAGATTTTGATCGTGACGGCCTTTTATCCTCCGGAAAATACGATTGCGGCCCAGCGACCGCTGTCCTGGGCTCGGGCTTGGGCTGTAAGCGGTCATGAGGTGACGGTTTTGACCGTTCAGCGGGATGGAGCGAATCTAGGTGAGGCCGGTAACGGCGTCGTCGGGGTTCGGGTGCTGGGGGTTTCGCCCTCCGGGGGCTTCGCATGGTTGCGCCAGACGTATCGGCGGATGGCGCGCAAAAGCCTGCCCCAAGGCGCTGCTTCGATCGCGCCTGCGACGTCGAACCGAAAAAAACTTCTTGGATGGTTTAAATCTCGCGGTCTGCTTTCAAGCGTACGGTGGCCCGACGTCTACGATTTTTGGACGGCGCCTGCTTTGAAAGCGGTCGGTGGCGAAACGTTTGATGTTGTGATTTCGACGTTTGGCCCACCTGCAGTTTTTGCGATCGGCGAATCTCTTCGACGTCGCGGACAAACTAAGAAGTGGGTTTTGGATTTTCGAGATCTTTGGACCGAGAACCCGAGCTTTAGGGGATTTCCGATCGTTCGGTGGTTCGAACGGCGCGCCGAAAACCGCTACTTGAAATTAGCCGATGCGGTCACCACCGTCAGCGAGCCGTTGGCCGAAACCCTTCGTCGACGACGAAAAGAGGTCTCAGTTTTCACCAACGGCTTTGAAAGAGAAAACGTCGACCCTAGTTTGACATCGTCGGCGGTTTTGCCTTCACCGCCGGAAAAAGTAATTCGGTATACGGGCTCGCTCTATTGGCCGCATCAAGATCCGACGCCGCTGTTTCGCGCTTTGCGAGCTCGAAGTGAAGCGGGTCGCGGTCGAATTCGAGTCGAGTTTTACGGGCCAGGTTTAGAGCGAATCAGAAATTTGGCAGCGACTGAGAAGGTGTCGTCTTGCGTGACCGTGTTTGATTCGTGCACGCGCGAAGAATCGCTTCGACTGCAGCAAACAGCCGACGCGCTACTTTTTTTTGAGTCGCCGTCGACGCCCGGCCGCGAAGGGATTCTAACGGGTAAGCTTTTCGAATATCTGGCCGCGAGAAAACCGATTCTTGCTGTCGGTGTTGGTTCGCAAAGTTTGGCGGGGCGGTTGATCGCCGAATGCGATGCGGGCTTTTGTGTCGAACACGACGATTCAAAAATTGAACGGTTTCTTTCATCTGTCGAACAGGCCAAGTTTTCGATCGAGCCTCGCGGTCTGCCCGAACGCTTTTCTCGCAGAAAAATTGCCGATGAAATGCTGCGGTTTATAACTTCACTCTAGCTCGAGCGACTTCAGCGCGACGTTTCATACGCTCTTTCAAGTTTCTCAGTAAACGTCTTGAGCGAGTAGCGCGTGTCGATGAGATCGCGCGACTTTGTGAGGAGCGACGCACAGAGGGTTGGGTCATTTTTGGCCCGCGAGAGGGCGGTTAGAAAAGTGATCGGGTCTTCGGGGTTGAAGAAGAGGGCGGCACCTTCGAAAGTTCGGTGGGCGGGAATGTCGGACAGAATGCAGAGGCAGCCGGCGGCCATCGCTTCGAGGACTCCGAGAGGCAGGCCTTCGTTTCGTGCCGGTGAAACAAAAACATCAAGCGACTGAAGCCACGGGGCGGGCTCGGCCAATCGCCCTTTGAGTTCTAAGGTTTCGGGGATTTTCCCATAGCGTGAAAGTTCAGATCTCGAAATTCCGGCGCAGCTCCATTGGCCCTCGTCTCGCAGATCGCCGGCGAGTGTGAGGAAAAGATCGGGGCCTTTCACCGGGTCGTCTCGCAAAAAGGCGCCGAAGCGCAAAACATTTTGCGCGACCGCAAGGTCCGGTGTGCCTGACCGTTGCGTCGCTTCGCCAGAAAGTGCCGGCCGCTTGCGCGCGGTGAACCGTGAGGTATCGACAGCGTTCT
>JALHOI010000287.1 GCA_022843085.1 Pseudobdellovibrionaceae bacterium | reverse complement strand
CCACAATCTTTCCAATGTGTTATCTTCGCGCAAGAAGAGTCTGTGTTCGGCTCGAGAAGTGAACATTCGATACGGCTCGCGGGTTCCCTTGGTGACCAGATCATCGATCAGAACTCCGTTGTAAGCTTCGTCGCGGCCTAAAATAAACGGTTCCTCAAACCGAAGCGATCGCACTGCATTCACGCCCGCTATGAAACCTTGTGCCGCCGCTTCTTCGTAACCGCTCGTTCCGTTTATCTGACCCGCAAGAAAAAGACCGCCGATTGAGCGTGTCTCGAGCGAATGCCGAATCTGTGTCGGTTCGACAAAATCGTATTCAACGGCGTACCCGTAGCGCAGCACCTCGACCTTTTCGAGACCGTCGATCGTTCGTAAAAACTGAAGCTGAATATCTTCGGGCAAGCTTGTCGAAATTCCCTGAAGATAAATCGAGTCCGTCGATAATCCCTCGGGCTCTAAAAAAGTTTGATGCGAGATCTTATCGGCGAATCGGATAATCTTGTCTTCGATGCTTGGGCAATAACGGGGTCCACGCCCTTCGATGTTGCCGGCAAACATCGGACTTTTGTCGAGGTTTGCCCGAATCAGATCATGCGTGCTCTCGTTCGTGTGACTCAACCAGCACGATACCTGCGGAAGCTCGAGCGCTGGCTGGCTGCGCGGAGAAAACGGATAAAATTTCTCATCGCCCTTTTGCTCGACCGTTTTTGAGAAGTCGATCGAACCGGCCTTCAAGCGCGCCGGCGTACCTGTCTTCAACCGTTGGACAACAAAACCGTGTTCGCGAAGCTGATCACTGATCCCCACGGTCGCTTTATCACCAACGCGACCGCCTTCAATCTGGCGAAGACCAATATGGATAACTCCACGCATGAAGGTGCCGGTCGTGATCACGACCGACCGGGCGCGAAGTACTGAACCGTCGTCTAAACGAAGACCGACACAACGCTTTCCGCCGGCGCTCGCCGCATCGGGCTCTAGCAGAAGCTCTTTTGCCTCGCCACCCACGATCGATAGGTTTTCACACGAACGAACAGCGTGCGACATCGCGTCGATGTAAAGATCTTTATCGCACTGCGCTCGCGAACCTCGCACAGCAGGCCCTTTGCGTGAATTTAAGCGCTTGAACTGAATACACGTTTTGTCCGCAGCCAAGCCCATTTCGCCGCCTAAAGCGTCGAGCTCCCGAACCATGTGGCCTTTCGCAAGACCGCCGATCGATGGATTACAGCTCATGTAGCCGATGCGCGAAAGATTCGATGTAACGAGCACGGTCTTGGCTCCCAAACGAGCCGCCGATAAACAGGCTTCGACGCCGGCATGACCTGCACCGACAACGATAACATCAAAATCCGAGGTAAGTGTGCGCGCCATGAGGGCGTAGGCTTACTCTAGATTGCGCAGAAAATGGACTTTTTCCTCACAAAAGAGCACGACGGTTTACTTACCTAAACAGAACTCTTTGAAGATTCGATCGATAACCTGTTCGTGAAAGACCTTCCCAAGAAGCTCGTGAACCGCCTTAATTGCGGCGGTCAATTCAAACGCAATCAATTCGGGACTCACGTCCTTTTCAATCAGTTGCAGAGCTTTGCGAAGCGCCTGTTGAATGGTTTGGAGGCCCTCGAAGTGCCGTGCTTGCGTGATCGCAACTCCGCCCTGCAGAAACGTCTTTTCCCGTAGCGGAGCAACGACAACATCTTTCAGTTCTCGCAGCCCAAGACCTGTCTTGGCCGAAACGAACACAATTCGCCGATCGACGCCTAGTCGTTCTGCTTCGACTTCCGCAGTCGCCTGCCATTCGCCTGATCTGTCGAGATCTGATTTGTTAAAAATGTACCACTCTGCACGCTCGCCGGAAAAATGAGCCTCACGAACGAAATCGGAGAGAGTCTCACGCCAGCCGGTCGCACTGAGGTCAATCACAACAACAACGATATCCGCCTCGTCCCGAAGCTTCAGCGACCTTTCGACGCCCAACTTCTCTGCGATGTCGTCTGACGCGCGAATCCCAGCGGTATCGACCCATCTGATCGGAGTTCCGTCGAGCCGCGTCTCAACCTCAATCAAATCCCGTGTTGTCCCCGGCTGATCTGTCACGATGGCCCTGTTGTCTTCAATAATAGCGTTCAACAAAGACGATTTGCCGGCGTTCGGAGCACCGATCAACGCGACCGTCAAACCATCGCGCAAAACCCGACCTTTACTGTAGGTTTCTAAGAGCGCAGTGACTTTGCGATCGAGAGACGCCGCCCGCTCGAACAAATCTTTCGACGGCTTAAGTTCGATGCCGTCAGACGAAAAATCGATGCTCGCCTCAAGTTGGGCGCCGATCCAAACCAAATCGTCTTCGATCTCAAGAAATTTGCCGCTCAGCTCGCCCTTCAGCTGTGCAAGAGCGTTCGCCGAACTATCGTTCGACCGAGATGCGATGAGACTCAAAATGCTTTCGGCCTGAAGCAGATCAATCTTGCCGTTCATGTAGGCGCGATAGGTAAATTCACCAGGTTTTGCTAGGCGCGCACCGCAAGCAATGAGTTCTTCAAGCAAACGCCCCGAAATCTGTGAACCACCGTGAACAGAAAACTCAACCGACTCTTCGCCAGTGAACGACCGGCCATCAGCGAACGTCGTGACGAGCGCCTCATCGAACGGTACCACCTTCGAGGCCGTCGTTAAGTCTTCAATTGCCGGCTCGCGCTTTTCAGTGAAGGTCTTCGCGCCAACCAGAGTGCCAAAATAAGCGCGGTGAGATTCAATTTTGTCTTGCGGCGGCAAAAACGGTGCGACAACCGAAGCAATTTCGAAGGATCGATCGCCCGAGAGTCGAACGACCGCGATCGCGCCAACACCGGACGCTGTCGCAAGCGCACAAATCGTATCTTCATCTCCAGGACGAGTTTTTAGCACCGCAAACCTTGAGCGCTAAACGTTACCGAAATTATCTTCGCGCGAATCGTACTGCTCGTTACCACCGCCGCGAGAATCAACTTCATCACGTGCACTTTTCGCCGGGTAAATTTTAACTTTTTTAAAGTGACCTTCGCCGATCGAGCGACTGCGGACACGCTCATCCGTCGCGAGGTGCTGATGCACGGTCTTTCGATCTTTTGGCGCGAGAGGACGCATGTATTGAGATTTCCCAGACTCGAGACACTTGTCTTTCAACTTATCGGTCAGATCGACCAGCGACTGGGTCGCTCTCTCGCGAAAACCGCTGGCGTCGGTGTGAACTTCGACACGCGCTTCGGGAAGTTTGTGCTGAAGAACACGTTTCGCAAAGAGCTGAAATGAATCAAGCATTTCACCGTTCTCGGCGGTCATCATATCTTCATCGTCACCCGTGAACTGCACGACGATATCTTCGATTTCGCCGTTAACTTGGCTTTCGACCGTAAATTCGAGCGCAAACCCCGCGCGTTCGACAACGCCCGCAATCGTCTGCTCGACCATCGCAACCGCTTCAGAGCCACCGCCTGAGTTTTGCGACGAACCATTCGCACTCTTGTTGTTGCCGAAAAGCTTGCTGAAAAATCCTGACATACTTCCTCCGTTGTCCTTTAGGCTTTGGCCTCGCGGACATTATTTTGTGGTGTCGCATCTGGTTTCTCTTTCATGAACACGTACTGCTGAGCGATGCCGAAAAGCGTGCTCACGAATATGTAAAGAGTCAGACCGCTTGGTAACGTAAACATAAGTGCAGCGAAAATGATCGGCATGTATTTCAAAATTTTCGCCTGCTGAGGATCCGCAATCGGCGTCAACTTCTGCTGAAAATACATTGCGACACCCATGAGTACGGGCAACACATAATACTGATCTTTCGTCGTCAGGTCGTGAATCCAGAAAATAAACGGTTGTCGGTAAAGCTCAATAGACTGCCCGAGAACCTGGTAAAGCGCGAAAAATACAGGAAGCTGAATTAGCATCGGCAAACAACCACCGATCGGATTCGCTTTGTTCTCTTTCATCAGTCGCATGACTTCTTCGTTCATCCGCTTGGCGTCATCTTTGTAACGCTCTTTAACGACCTGAATCTGAGGTTGTATCTTCTGCATCACTTTCATCGAGCGAAAGGAGTAGTAGTTCGGGTAGAGCACAATTACTCGAACGATAATCGTAAGACCGATGATCGCAGCACCCCAGTTGCCGAAGATACTGTGCAGAAACCGCATCAGCCAAAGAAGTGGGTCAGCGAGAACGGCGAACATACCGTAATCGACAACGCGACCGAAATCAGGGTCAGCCGCACGAAGCGCATCGACGTCTTTTGCGCCGACATAACCGGTCTGCTCAATCTTAAACTCGTTTGATTTTGTTGTTGGTTTGTAATCCAGCGAACCCAACGCATGAAAAAGGTCGCCGTCTTTCGTAACGAGAGGCGCGAGAAAATCGGGGCGCAAATCTGAATGATCGGCCAACGCCGCCGTGAAATAGTGAGAGGAGAGTGCCGCGAGTCGCGTGGTTTTGTGCGAGTACACTTCTGGGCTTGCAGGGTCGACGATGCTTCGCTTCGTCGTGTCTTCGTAACCGACGAACCAGTCGTGGTGATCGTACGACGGTGTTAAAAAGCTGGTGCTGGCTGGCGCCTTTACTTCGTCTGAAATAAGAACAGAAAAACCTGGAAAACTCGTAAGATCACCTTTGGCGATCGTCGTAATTTTCAGTGAACGGCCTGCCGCCGCGCCCTCGGTCGAAAGTTT
>JALHOI010000286.1 GCA_022843085.1 Pseudobdellovibrionaceae bacterium | reverse complement strand
ACGTAGCCCTTCGCAAAGAGCTCGACCTCTATGCGTGTGTGCGCCCGGTCAAATGGTACGACGGCGTACCAGCCCCGGTTAAAGAACCCGGCAAAGTGAATATGACCATCTTTCGCGAGAACATCGAAGACGTTTATGCCGGTGTTGAATTCGCAGCCGAGACCCCTGAGGCCAACGAGTTTATTGCTCTCGCCGCAAAACACGGAAAAAAGATTCGCGAAAAGAGTGCGATTGGCGTGAAGCCGATGTCGGCGTTCGGCACGAAGCGGTTGGTGCGCAAAGCACTTCAGTATGCGGTCGACAATAAGTGTTCAAGCGTGACGCTTGTCCACAAAGGCAACATCATGAAGTTCACTGAAGGCGCCTTTAAAGATTGGGGCTATGAAATCGCAAAGGCTGAATTCGGCGACTTCATCGTGACCGAAGACGAGGTTTGGTCGAAACACAGCGGAAAAGCGCCAGCTGGAAAAATCGTCGTCAAAGACCGAATTGCCGACAGCATGTTTCAGCAAGCCCTGTTGCGCCCCGAAGAATACTCGGTGCTCGCACTTCCAAATTTGAACGGCGACTACATGTCCGACGCTTTGGCGGCGCAAGTTGGCGGTCTCGGTATCGCTCCCGGCGGAAACGTCGGCGACGGTTACGCCGTCTTCGAGGCAACCCATGGAACAGCGCCGAAATACACAGGCCAAGACAAGGTCAACCCGGGATCAGTGATTTTGTCGGGCGCTATGATGCTTGAGTACATCGGCTGGAAAGAAGCCACCCTGCTCATCGAAAAAGGAATCGCCGCTGCCATCAAAGGCAAACGCGTCACCTACGACTTTGAACGTCAGATGCAGGGTGCCACGCTTCTCAAGTGTTCGGAGTTCGGTCAGGAAATCATCTCACGCATGTAAACCGGCCTACGAGAACTGCCACCCGAAACGGTGGCAGTTCTATTTTAAATTAATTTTTTTGAATCTCATCATCGCTGAAAATACCTAGGAGAATCTATGGCTACTCATGTACGAAAAAAGATCGCAGTTATCGGTGCAGGCTTCGTCGGATCAACATGTGCCCACTGGGCCGCGGCGAAAGAACTGGGCGACGTTGTTCTTCTCGACGTCAACGACGGCGCCGCTAAAGGAAAAGCGCTCGACCTTTACGAGTCGTCGCCGGTTGAACTTTTTGATTCGCGAGTCACGGGCACCAACAACTACGCAGACATCGCGGGTTCAGACGTCGTGATCATCACGGCCGGTCTTCCGCGCAAACCAGGCATGAGCCGCGACGATTTACTCGCGACAAACGCGAAGATCATGAAAGAAGTTTGCCTCGGCGTAAAACAACACGCTCCGCAGTCGGTCGTCATCGTTGTTTCAAACCCTCTCGACGCGATGGCCTTCGTCGCAAAAGACGTTCTTGGCTTTCCGGCGAATCGCGTTCTCGGTATGGCCGGCGTGCTCGACGGGGCGCGAATGAAGACTTTTATCGCAGAAGAATTGAAAGTGTCGGTCAAGGACATTAACGCGTTTGTTCTTGGCGGACATGGCGACACGATGGTTCCAATGCCACGCCACTGTTCGGTCGGGGGTGTTCCGCTTCTCGAAATGTTGTCGAAAGAAAAAGTCGACGCGATCGTGACACGCACGCGAAATGGTGGCGCTGAAATCGTCGGTCTTCTGAAAACGGGCTCGGCATTCTATGCTCCAGCGGCATCGGCTGTTCAAATGGCAGAAGCGATCTTGAAAGATCAAAAACGTATTCTTCCCTGCGCAGCTTACCTCGAGGGTCAGTACGGCGTGAAAGGTCTGTTCGTCGGTGTTCTCTGCAAACTTGGTGGTTCAGGACTTGAGCAAATCATCGAACTCAAACTAAACGACGAAGAGAAGAAGGGCCTTGATAACTCGATTAAGGCTGTCACCGAACTCGTTGAAGCACTCAAGAAATTGGAATTCTAGTCGATGAATATACATGAGTATCAGGCGAAGGAAATTCTTCGCAAGTATGGCGTCGCGACCCTCAAAGGTGTAAAGGTCGAATCGGCTGATAAAGCGGTCGAAGCAGCGAAGTCGATCGGCGGCACCATTCACGTTGTTAAAGCACAAATTCACGCCGGCGGACGAGGCAAAGGCGGCGGCGTTAAAGTCGCAAAGTCTTTTGACGAAGTTCGAGATTTCACATCGAAGATGCTGGGCATGACGCTGGTCACGCACCAGACCGGACCTCAGGGCAAAGAAGTTCAAAAGGTCTACATCGAACAAGGCTGCAACATCAAAAAAGAGTACTATGTTGCCGTGCTTCTCGACCGCGTGACCGGCCGAGTTGTCGTGATGGCCTCTGAAGAAGGCGGCGTGAACATCGAAGAAGTCGCCGAAAAAACTCCTGAAAAACTGATTAAAGTTCAGGTTGATCCCTGCGTGGGCCTTCAACCCTTTCAGGCGCGGCAGCTGGCCTTCGCCATCGGTATGAAAGATAAAGTCGCTTCGAAAGCTGCAAAGTTTATGATGTCGCTCTACAAAGCGTACATCGATAAAGACTGTTCGATCGCCGAAATTAACCCGCTGGTTGAAACGGCCGAGGGCGACGTCATCTGCCTCGACGCGAAGATGAATTTCGATTCCAACGCGATGTTTAAGCACCCAGACATTATGGAGCTTCGCGATCTGACCGAAGAAGATCCGGCCGAAGTCGAAGCGTCGAAGTTTGATCTCGCGTTTATTAAACTTGATGGCAACATTGGCTGCCTCGTCAACGGTGCGGGTCTCGCGATGTCGACGATGGATATCATCAGCCTGCACGGCGGGTCACCGGCGAACTTTCTCGACGTGGGCGGCGGCGCCAACAAAGAGAAAGTCACAAACGCGTTCAAGCTGATTTTAAAAGATCCAAACGTAAAAGGGATCTTCGTCAATATCTTCGGCGGCATCATGAAGTGCGACATCATCGCCGAAGGTGTGATCGCAGCTTCGAAAGAGTTGGGATTAAAGGTTCCTCTGGTTGTTCGCCTCGAAGGTACCAACGTTGAACTCGGCAAGAAAATGCTGAAAGAGAGCGGCCTCAATATTATTCCGGCCGATGACCTCACTGACGGCGCGAAAAAAATCGTGGCTGCGGTTGGACCATCCGCCGGACCATCAAAGACGGCGGCTGCGCCCGCGAAGGGACACTAAGCCATGGCTATTATGATTGATCGAAATACCAAAGTTATCTGCCAGGGCTTCACGGGTTCACAAGGCACGTTTCATTCGGAACAGGCCGTTGCTTACGGAACAAAAATGGTCGGCGGCGTTACTCCTGGAAAAGGCGGCACGAAGCACATCGGGCTTCCCGTTTTTGATACGGTTCGCGAAGCCGTTGAACGCACCGGTGCGACAGCCTCGGTGATTTATGTTCCCCCTCCGTTCGCGGCCGATGCCATCATGGAGGCCGTCGACGCCGAACTCGATCTCGTCGTCTGCATCACCGAGGGTATTCCGGTTCTCGATATGGTCGCGGTGAAACGCTACATGCAGGGTCGCAAGACTCGTCTCGTTGGTCCGAACTGCCCGGGTGTGATTACTCCGGGCCAGTGCAAGATCGGAATTATGCCAGGGCACATCCATCTCGCGGGACGCATCGGCGTTCTTTCGCGTTCTGGTACTCTGACGTACGAGGCCGTCGGTCAGCTCACACGCCTTGGCATTGGTCAGTCGACCTGCGTCGGCATCGGCGGAGACCCCGTGAACGGCACAAACTTCATCGACGTGCTCGAGATGTACAACCGCGACAAAGACACCGACGCCGTCATTATGATTGGCGAAATCGGCGGTACGGCCGAGGTTGATGCCGCCGAGTATATCAAACGCGAATTTAAAAAACCGGTCACCGCGTTCATCGCAGGCTCGACGGCTCCGGTCGGTAAACGTATGGGTCACGCTGGTGCGATTATCACAGGCGGAAAAGAAACTGCCGAAGCGAAGTTCGATGCTTTGCGTTCGGCCGGCTGCGCGATTTCAAAATCGCCAGCCGATTTGGGAACGACCTTAAAGGCTTCGCTGCGGTAGCAGGCCCGGTCGGCGGTGCAAGATCATCAGCCACAGTCTGGCGCGAGGTTTTTCTAACACGGATAAGACCCAGGAGAAATCCTGGGTCTTTTTTTTCGTCAGTTACAGCTGCACTTTGCAGTGATTGTGATCGAACAAACTTTCTTGTGCGGAGGAAACATGTTTGGCTGGACTTCGCACTTCGGCGTTTCTGCTGAAACGTGGCCTCTTTGAATTTGACCTTTACCCGCGCAATAATTGCTGCACGATGTTTTCAACCGGTCTGCAGCTTCTTTCGTCGCGCAGCCGGGCAACTTGCCGTAGCTCATCTTATCGAGAAACGGCATTTCCGAGTCGCACGATCCGTGGCGGGTCATGATGCCAGTCACGGCCACCGCGTGTGATTCGAAAATCGTACTCGTATTGAAAATTCGTTCGTAGTTCGATTTGTCAGCGAGATCGCGCACGATCACTCCCGACGAATCGAAGCTGTCACCTTCACTGACCGAAAACCCTGTGACTTGATACACTCTCGCGTCTTCTTCGTTCTTGAACGTTTCGCCAAGGCAAATGCGGTCGCGGCTGCGTGAATCCTGCACACACGTTCCGGGTGTGACAAACACAAGCCCGCGGGTCGTGAGGCGTGCTACGCCGGCGCTTGTTTGAACCGACAAGATCGACATCGGTTTGCCGTTTTCGGCAACGCCGCTTTCAATTTTCG
>JALHOI010000285.1 GCA_022843085.1 Pseudobdellovibrionaceae bacterium | reverse complement strand
AACGCCCATCGCGCCGACATACCGATCTGATTTAAAAATCGAGCGAGCCGCCGTTTCATTTCGATGAACGCACGCGTTTCACGAATCGGACCGCGAACCCAGAGGCAGCGAGAATCTTTTTGAAACGATTCAACGAACGGAAAGAAAAATACGGCACCAGCTTGGTCACGTACACATATGATCGCGACTTCGCGGTCAAACTTAATTAGCTTTTCAGCGATGAACGAATCTTTTAGTCCACGATTCGCGAACGCGCCGAGCTCGCCGTCGTTGCGTACGACGAAGGTACCGTTTCCATCGTAACCACCCCGTCGCTTTTTAAAAACCACTTTCCCATCGAGCGCCACGTAGGCCACCACGGCGTCTTGGCTTGAGTCGACGGGCCGCCAGGGTGCCGTTGGAAGATCGTGTTCGTCGAAAAGATTTTTTTGCGTCAAGCGATCCTGCAGAAGCCCCATGACACGAGGCTCGGGCCATACGGGAACCTGGGTCTCTTTCATCACGTCGCCGATGAGTTCGGCGTTGAAAAATTCACTCTCAAAGGTGACGCTTGAACATTGGCTCATGAATCTCAAAAGATCGCGCCGCTTCATAGGGTCGCCCTGAACCCAGTTGCCTGTCACAATTCGTGCGGGGTCACTCTCGTGAGGACTTAAAACAGCGACGGGGAGGCTGAGGCGATGGGCTTCGAGTACAAGCATGCGAGCAAGCTGACCACCGCCGAGAATTCCTATTGGTTTCATTGATTTGAGTTTTGACCTTCTACAGAGAACGCGTCAAGACAGGTTCAAGTGGCGTCACCGATTGTTCAAAGTTTTCACCAACCCGTCGTCTCACAGGTTGCTCGGCAGGGCTATCCATCGGCTCCGTCAGCCGGCGAGTCGGCCACGAAATCGGCCGTTTCTTCGGCCGTCGCGTCGGCCGTTTCTTCGGGCTTTTTTCAATCTGTGAAACGTCCGATTCTTCGCGGTGCTGTCAATTTTCCGGTCATGTTGGCTCCGATGGTCGGCCTTAGCCACGTTGCACTTCGTTCGATCGTTCGCGAGTACATGCCCCGAGGTGCCGTATCGCCCTGGCCAACCGAAATGCTAAATTCCCGGCGGCTTCCGATCGAGAAATTTGAACTCGTTCCCGAAGTCTTGCGCGACCCTTCGGAAACTCATCTTGTACCACAGATCTTAGGCAACGAAGAAGAACCGATCCGTCACAGCGTCAGGCGGCTTGAGCAAGAGTGGGGTGCAAGCGGCATTGACATCAATATGGGTTGTCCCGTGAAAAAGGCCCTCAGCCATAATTACGGAGTTTCGCTGATGGGTGACAGCGACTATGCAGCCGAAGTCGTTCGAATGACGATACGGCACACGTCGCTGCCCGTTTCAGTGAAGCTGCGCGCGGGCTCGAAAACGCCGTCACGTGCGACCGAAGCTTCTGTCAAAGACGGCACCAGAGACGAGGTTGCAGGTCTCGACTTTCTCTTGCGTTTTGCGACGGGTCTTGTCGATGCAGGCGCCGAAAGCTTGACGCTGCACCCTCGGACGGCCGAGCAAAAGCGACGCGGCCTTGCGGATTGGGATCAAATTCGGATTTTGCGCGAAAGTGTCTCGGTCGCTGTCGTCGGCAACGGTGACATTCAAACCGCAGACGACGTCTTTCGAATGCTCGATGAAACCAATTGTGATGCGGTCATGATTGGCCGTGCTCTCACAGCGCGGCCCTGGCTTCTTTGGCAGGTCGGATCGCGCCTCGGTTGGCCCGACCCTGTTGGTCGAGACGGCGAGGCCCCACCTTCGACGCCTGAAGAAGAGGGAAAAGAATTCGGGCGAGTCGTTGTGAAACTGATCGACAGGTTTCAGCAGTTTCATCCGCCTCTCGAGAAAGCGCACTGGAGCGACGAGTTGCTGCTTCGTAAAACTAGATTTTTTCTGAAAAACGCGGCTCCGTGGCTTCAGTTCGGGCACGAACTTGAAGCGCGCGTCGCAAAGGCAAAATCTTTGCTTGAGGCTCGAGGTGCTGTCGAGAAGTTTTTTGAAGGCGCACACTCGATGAGTCAGCGAACCGACCTTCGGTACTAGCGCTGTCAGCCCAGTGCTCGTTTGAAAGAAGTGAAATCGGGCTCGAGATCGACTGATACCGAACTGCCGCGAAGTGTCTCGGCCAAAAGCGGCGGCACCTGAACCGTGTTGCCAATGAGTGGTTCAACAACGGTTTCAAATTTTGCAGGATGTGCGGTTGCGACCAGAACGGCGTCTATTTGGTGTGTTGTACTTTGAGCCTTCTCGAGCGAAGCGACGGCCGTTGCTGTATGTGGACACCAAACGTGACCGTAGGTTTGGACTCCAGAAGAGATTGCGGCTTCAATTTCTGAATCGAGAACCGTAAATACCATCACATCTTTCTTAAGCGTCTCGAAGTCCGGATAGAGGTGGGCCAGGCGTTCGAAGTTGCTCGGCGCCGACACGTCCATCGCGTTTGCGAGAGTCGAACGTGCGGTGCGCACTTCAAAGCGACCGGACTCAAAATAGTCGTAGAGTGTTCGATTTGCGTTCGTTGCTAGAATCACCCGATCAATCGGAAACAACATTTTTTTAGCCCAAAGTGCAGCGACGGCATTGCCGAGGTTGCCGGTTGGTACAATCAGAGTCGCGGACTTTTTTGTTCGAGCCCTGTACTGAAGGCTCGCGCGCGCGTGGTAAATCACCTGGGGAAGTAGGCGCCCGATACTGATGCTGTTGGCCGAGATGAATTTGTGCTGTTTAGATAAAGCCGAGTCGGCGAGTGCAGTTTTCACCATACGCTGGCAGTCGTCGAAAGTTCCGTTGACTGAAAACGCGCGAACAGAAGGGCCCCACGAGGTCAGCTGTTTTTCTTGGCGCTTCGAAATTTTGTCTCGGGGGTAGAGAATTACAACTCGAAACCCGGGTCGATTTGCGAATGCGCTTGCGACGGCGCCGCCCGTATCGCCGCTCGTGGCAACAATCACCGTACCTGATTGGCCGAGGTGCGCGAGGCTGTGACTCAAAAATCGCGCGCCGACATCTTTAAATGCGGCTGTTGCCCCGTGAAAGAGTTCGAGTACAAAAAGGTTGCGGCCTACCTTAGTTTCGACAAGCGGAATTGAAAAGTTAAACGCAGCCTCGCAAATACTTCTGATGTGTGATTCAAGTTCGGTCTCTTTAAAAAACGGAAGCAAAAGTTCTGCGCCGAACTCAGCCATCGACATATCTGGTGAGAAGCGCGCCAGATCGAGCTTTGGGAAGTGTTCGGGTACGTAGAGACCACCGTCTTCAGCGAGACTTTTTAAAAGACACTCGGTCGCAGATTGCGAGACCGCGTGGCCCCGGGTGCTTACAAATTTCACGACACAACTCGCGCGCCGCTGCGTTTGAGTTCGAAGGCCCATGCCCGCGCGAGGCCAGACGTTGCTTGAAGCATCGACGTTTTAACTGCGATGGCGTGCGCTTCGCCGCGCGCCCAGGCGAACAAAGCCGGGCCGGCTCCAGAGATCGTACAGCCCAATGCATTCGCATCATACGCGGCTTTTTGATATTCGTAAAATCCGTCGATGAGGTGGGCTCGCTGAGGTTCGATGACATCGTCACGAAGCGAGCGGCGAATCAAATCAAAATCAGACGTAAAAAGTGCAGTCATAAAGAGGGCCAGGTTCGCCGAAGCTTCGATGTGAGAGTTGAGCTGAAGATGAGGCTTCAAGATGCCGCGAGCCTGCTTGGTATCAAGCCGTTGATTTGGATGCAGAAGCACGCACCACAGTCCCTCGGGTATCGGAAGCTCGCTAACTGTTACAGTTGGAAGCTCGTTCGGCGCCGTTTCATTCATTGCAGCTAATGTCAGTCCGCCGAATAAACTTGGCGCTACGTTGTCGGCATGAAACGAGCCACTGGCGACACCTTCGCCGATAAGGGCATAGCTCAACATTTCGTTTAAAGTCAGTCGTGCCTCAAGCAGCTCGTTTGCCGCGACGATCGCCGCCACCGCCGACGCCGCCGAGCCGCCGAGACCAGACCCGAGCGGAATTCCTTTTTGAATCGAGACACGAAAGCCGAAATTCAATTTTCGATCGCGAACAAGTCTGACGAGCCCTGCGGTCGCCGTGTTTTCGAGAGGCGACAGCGGAAGCGAAGTCATCAGTCCAGTCACTTCGCCAACGACGACTTGAGGTTCGTCGATTTTTTCGACGACGGCCGTGTCGCCGGCGACGTCGGCTGAAAATCCGAGCAGATCGAAGCCGACTGCAACATTGGCCACGCTTGCGGGCGCAAATGCTTTTGCGCGGGTCAGCTGCATCGCAATGTTTGTTGTCACTTTTCCCTTCACAACGGCGCACCCAAATAGCTCGAGAGCCGAAGGATGTCTGCGAATACGCCGGCCGCTGTGACCTCGGGCCCGGCTCCTGGGCCCTGCACGATCAGCGGTTGTTTGGCATACCGCGCGGTACGGAACGCAACGATGTTGTCAGTCGATTGGATCTGCGCGAACGGGTGGCCGACTGGGTAACGACGCAGTTCGACCCGCGCTTCGCCGAGATGATTAATGCTGCCGACATACCGAAGCACTTCGCCGTTCATTTTTGCATCGTTTGCGAGAACGAGCATACGTGAATCTTCAGCCGACAGGTTCAATAAGAAATCATCGACGCTGCCTGACTGCAAGTGAGCCGGCAGAAGCGGTTCGTTAACAACATCCTGTAGCTCAATCGAGTGGCCTGCTTCGC
>JALHOI010000284.1 GCA_022843085.1 Pseudobdellovibrionaceae bacterium | reverse complement strand
AAGTTCTCGATTCCGGCCGGCTTTATCCAAGGGACCTTGGCTGACATCGGTTACAAAAGCCGCTTTGTCGGTCTTACCGGCGAGGCTCTCGCGACATTTGCAATCAATGCCCACTTGGCTCTTCGAATTGCAGATCTGTACAGCATCGAACTTTCAGATTCTGAAAAAGAAATCGTTCTTCTTCTAATTTTCACGGCTGCGAAGCTCTCTTTTCGGTACGGACCCCAGATGGCCGAGGGCCTCGTGGCCTCGCTTGCGCAGAGCCTCGGAGCTCTTCGTGTTGAGCAGCGGGCTAGCGCTTTTGTCGCATCACTGAAACGGATTATGGCGACCCCGGCCGTGGCCGCGATCGCCGGCGCCGCTGTAACAGGCGGCCCACTCGTCACGGATGCCGACAAGTCTAAGGCGACCGCTGAGACGAAAGTCGCTGCAGCCAACGATTCGGTGAAGGCAAAAAATCAAAGTCTTATGAAGTCCATCGCCGGCAGAATCAATTTTGCGATGTGGCTAAAATCCGGCTTGTACGCAACACGTTCGGGTGCCGAGACCTATGCTGTAGGACAAGCCGCCAACTGGCTCTTCCGCGGCCTCCACCAAGCAAAACGAGAAGCACATAATAAAAATTTCCGCCGCTTCTTGATGACTCCAAAGGGCGAGGGCTTCTCAAAGCTTCTTGTTCTTGCGATGAACGACGGCGTACCTTCAGCCGACGCGCGACCGTCGAACGCGTCGCTTCTAGATGCGATGAAAGCCAAATCAGATTTTATTATCAATATCGCCCGCTCGGCCCGCGTCTGTACCGAAAATGATCTCGAGGTTTTGAAATCTGCTTCAGCGGATTCAGAAGCTGCGGCCTTCGCTTGTCAGACAAATCCCAACACCAGCCGTTATGTGCGACTGAAGAACGAAATTCTGACCTTTAACGAAATTCCTCAAGAATACGTCGCAGATCTGCGGCTCGTTTCGCGCGAACACCGCCTTCGAATGGCGGATCTCGTTCTTCAGATGCAGTTCTTAGATGGCGACCGTAGTCCTGACGAAACCGAATTCTTCCAAAAGGTCGTCGCAAAAACTTTGGGTTTGGATAATCGCGAGGACCTTGAATACTACGATCGCCTTCACAGCTTTATTCAAGAGAGCGGAGGGCTTGTTCGAAATGACACGACACCCACCGGGTTTACAATTCGCTCCGACGCCAAGCCGCATCCTTATGACATGAACCGTGGGTATTCGCCACTGAACGCACCGGATGCGCCCAAAGGTGAACGCTATATTCAACTGAAACCGGCAACAGGTGCAGTTACGACGTCGTCCACAACGACCGCGACGACTTCGACGACGACGGTGACCACTCCGGTGACTACACCTGTAACACCTTCGACGATCGCACCGGTGATCATGGCCCCGCCTACTGCTGCGCCGGCGCCCGCATCACCTGTCACCTCGCTCGATAAGAAATAGGCTATGATCGGCGCAAGCTTTGCGAGATCACTGCGAGCCGTGCGAATCACAACTCTCGTGATTTGCACGCTCGTGTCGGTTTTGACGCTTACACCAAATGTCTACGCTTCCGTTTTATGCGCTGGAGTTTTTAGCTCAAAACTGAACGAAGGGTCATCGTCTGAATCAGCAATTCCGGCTGTCGATCTCATCGCGCGCCAACTGACTGAAAAGGAACGCGCGAAGTTTCGAGCCAGGTTTGAAAAACGTGACCGAGTTTCTGCTGCGCGCGAGGCTCGCCGCCTCATCGCCCGAATACTTTTGAAAGACAGCTCGAGCGACCTTAAGCTTAGACCACTCTTCACTGCAGATTCACGAGAGGGCACGGTGAAGTCGCTGTTGAACTCTCGACTGGACGACATATCTCGCAGTGTACGGCTTGAAAATGCATTAATCGAAATCGGTTTTTTTGAAGGGTCATCTCGCGCCAAAGAGTGGCGCGACTTTCGAACTCGCTATGCGACTGATCTCACGATTGCAAAAAACCTGGCCATCAACGCCGCCAGTCTGTATCTGACCGGACTTCCGCTGTATCTGCCGAGCACTCGAATTGCTGACTTCGCACCGACCACTGCCGAACGCACAACCTGGCAACAGATCGAAGAAGGAATTCGAAGGCGTATCGATTCAGGCGACCCCGCGCTGACACAGCAATTAGAGTTTGAAGCGGCGTTAGAAATCGTGCGTCGTATTGCCGCAGTCGCCGTACTTGGACTTCTAGCCGACGACTTCCTGAACTTCTTAACGCCGAAGTGGGCACTTATAAAAAAGCGAGCCGTAGAGTCCGACGCTTCCCAGTCGCGCGAAAGTCTTGAGACAGAGGCCCTGAAAAACTGGAAAGACATCACTGAGGCCTTCACGGGCCAGCGCCCGACTGATTTCGAGCCGAAGACGGTGAACTTCAAAGAGCAGCTGAAAGCGAACAGCTACGACGACCTTTGGTTACACGTTCATCAAAATGGTCCGCTCAAAGTTCTGGACTCGTCGTCGACATCAACGATTTCAGAGCCACAAATGTATCAAGCGCCCAATCTTTCGCCCTGAATAGATCCACTTCGTTGATCTCAGCTCGAAGCTCGAGATCGGCGTAGGTACGCGCCACGCGCTGAATCGAAAGCCTGCGCCTCTCTGAACCCTCTTTGGGTAAACTTTCGTAAAGCTCAATTTCTTTTGGGCTTGCGCCTTTCCATGGGCGCCACCGTCGGTTTCCGTTACCGCGACCGACTGCCTTCTGAAAGTCAGACGCCGCAGCGATCTCGCGGCGAAGTTCCGCCATCGATACTTTACCCTGTGCGGGCTCCCACGCGTCGGTAAAGGCCAGCATCTGAAATCGGTCGACGAAGGGGCCGCGAAGCCGCGTTTCAAACTTCGAGCGAATTCGCCCGGGACACCGACACTGATCGCGCCGCGCGGTTGGTGCGTACATTCCGCACTCACAAAGATTTGTGGTACCGATCAGCTGAAAGTCGGCAGGAAACTTTCTCGACTCTGGCCCTCGCGCGAGATGCACGAAACCTGTCTCAAGGGGCTCTCTCAAAGCTTCTTGCACTTCGGGGCGAAAGAGCAAAACTTCATCAAGCAACAGTGTTCCACAATGGGCACGCGTGATGGCGCCAGGCCGCGGCGGCTGTCGCCCGCCGACCATCGCGAGCTCTCCGGCCGTATGATGAGGTTCAACGAGCGGACGAACGTTTTCTCCCGTCCAGGTTTCGATTTCGCAGATATCCGTTTGCGAGGGACTCGGCCGCAAGCGATGAATGATGCGTGCAAGCGTCGACTTGCCCGTGCCTTGCGGGCCTGCAAGTAAGACCGAATGGCTTCCCAGTGCGGCAAGTTTAGCGAGCTCAGCCTGTTTAGGTTCAAGCTTCAAATCTTCGTCGAGAAGCTCGCCGGCCGACTCCATCGGAGCATCCGAGGGCTGAAGGTTTCTTGGCCGAAAGTAATGGATAAGATCGCGCAAGTGAGTCAGAACACTGAGCCCCTCGCCGCTTCGCCCGCCCCGAAAAGCGAAGTCGAGAGGACCGACACCAGTCACGAGCGGCCCCTCAAGCAAGATGCGAACGCGCGTCCAATCGATAGGCGCCATGATGTCGCCGCTCAGCCCAAGATCGCCGTAAAAACAAAGTTCTCTAATGTTCGGAATTTCAATTTGACCGGTGAGCTGAAGAAAACCCATCGCGACCGCCAAGTCGACACCGCGCCCGTGTTTTTTTTCGTCGCGCGGCCGAATGTCGACTAGAATTTGACGGCCTTTCGGCATTTGAAAATCTGAAGATCGAATCGCCGTACGAATTCGCATCGCCGATTCTTTGAGGCCCGAACTTGGTAAACCTAGAAACTGTATTGTCGGAAGCCCGGGTACGAGCTGAATTTCAATCTCGAGCGGCTGAAAGTGCTCGCCACGCAACATTACGGATCGGACTAAAATGGATTTCACGAAAATGCCTCCTCGAAAATCGAAGAGTCTTCGCAAGAACGAGGCTGATGCCGTAGCCTAACTATTCGCCGTCGAGATCTCGCTCGGGCTTAAGTGGTCCGAGCTCCGAAAGCGGATGATGGTCGCGAACAGCCTCTGTCATCGTTCGGCTTGCAACCGCGGTGTAGATTTGAGTCGTCTGAATTGACGCGTGTCCAAGCAGAACTTGAATCGAACGAAGATCAGCACCCGACTCAAGCAGCGCCGTCGCACAACCGTGGCGAAAACGGTGCGGATTAACCGGTTCGGCAAACCCTGCCTTTTCCGACCAGCTCGCGAGCCACCGCCACACATCGACTCGCGACGGGCGATGGCCGCGGTCGTTGATCAAAATCGAATCGGTCGGGTCTTTTAACAGTGCCGGCCGAGCCGCAACGAGGTACGCGCGAAGGTCCGCGGTCAAAGTCTGCGTCAGCGGAACAGCGCGCTCTTTACCGCCCTTACCCAAAATCGAGAGCCACTGGTCGGACTCACTAAAATCAGAAAGATTGAGGCCGATCAATTCGCTCACGCGGCAACCAAGCCCGTAAAGTAGCAGAAGCGTGATCTGATTTCTTGCGGTTCGAACCGGACTTTCGGTCTCAGCCGCATCAAATAGTCTGCGAAATTCTTCGATCGACAAACTCTTTGGAAGACCCGCTTTTACTTTTGGGGGCCGCAGTTCTCGAAGTTCGGGTGAAGGAAAACCGTGCGACTCGAGAAATCTAAAATAAGTGCGTAGCGATGATATCACGCGCGCTTGGGAACGGGTCGACAG
>JALHOI010000283.1 GCA_022843085.1 Pseudobdellovibrionaceae bacterium | reverse complement strand
CAAAAAAAAACGAAGCGAACTCTTGAAGACTGGATAGAGTTTCGTGAGGTTCGTTTAGCGAAGCGACCGAGTGTTTATAGGGATCACTCTTCGGTTCGGCGAAGAAAAATTGCAGCATTGCAAATCGACGCTGACCTGCGGCTCAGATTTCTGCAAGACGCGTTCGATTACGGAAGCTTGGTCAGTTCAACGGACTACGGTTTGACGGCGCCATTGGCCGAGCTTGTCTTCGGCTATGGCGCAGAACGGCTGGCGACGCGACTGGGTTTCACGCCAAAACTTTTTTATCGAAGTTTTTCGTTCACTGAACCTCGCGCTTTAAAGCTTCAGACATTGATTCCGGTCTTGGCGAACTTTGGGTTCAAGCTCCAGCTCACGAAGATGACAGCCGGCGAAATTGATTTTTTTGAGCGCAGCCTTGCGGACGCACGCGAGGCGCGGCCTCAGCCCATTGAGGCGCGGCCTCACCCTGCGGGCGCAAAAATGGCGCGTGCCGTAAAACTGTTGTACGGATCCAACCCTCGGCACTTGGTGCCAGGTGAAATTGAATTGAGATGAGCATCTTTTCGGATGCGGTATCGAGCTTGCTCTTTCTCGAGCTCGTTCTTGTCGAGCTTCGCCAAGAGGGCTGTATGTTGAATCGAAACTATCTCTACCCGGCATTGTTTGTCGCTTCGTGGTTTTTGGTCATGGCCAAACCGACGGCGGCTCGGGCTGTTTCGACTTCGGGCGTATCAGGCGGAAGTCTACTTTGTGCGAATGTATTTCGGACGGTCCCGCAAGAGCTTCATCCGATCATTTACACGAGGCAGAAAAACGACGAGCGAATCGGCGTGCGACGGTTTGACGAGGCCGCGCAGCGGCTGAACCGGGTCTCGGTCGTCGGCGGGTTGTTGTTCTATAAGGGACGCCTGCTTGACACATCGGCAGGAACGGCCGATGGCGATCATCGTCGGGGCATTCAGATTCTTGCACTCGATTCAGAGATGAACCTCATCACGACCGAACACGCGCCTGCGGACATCGTTCATCATTCCACTTTGACGGGTGGTCGGCCTGGTTTTTTCTTTGGTGAATGGAGGGTCAGGCAGGGCAAAGTGATCATGGCCAGCAACATGAGCGGTCACTTTCTGCCGACGGTTGAGCAGCTTTATGTTTTCGTCGATTTTTTGACCCAGCTTGGCGTCCTGCACCCGGATTTCGAGATGGTTGAGATCTTTCCAAATCCCATTATTGACTAAGAGCGGCGAGACCGTGACGTCGCGTCTGGGGTCTGAGACAAAGCTCAGTATGAATGGAAAAATAATTGCGGGGGTTTTGGCTCCGCATCCTCCTCACCTTGTCTATGCGGCGAACCCCGAGCAGAACGAACCGAGATCTGAAGGCGGTTGGGAAACACTTCGCTGGGGCTACGAACGCCTGCAGAAAAGTTTGTTCGCAGATCCGTTGAAAAAGCCGGATGTGATTCTTGTTCATTCTCCGCACTGGATGACGGTGCTCGGGCACCACGTGTTGGGCCTTCCGCATTTCAAAGGGCTCAGTGTCGACCCGATTTTTCCGCACTTGTTTCGTTTCAACTATGATTTGAAAGTTGACGTCGAGCTGTCAAAGCTGATCGCTGAGGAGGGCCGAAACGAGGGGTTGATCACAAAGATCATGACGAACCCCGATTTTCGAATCGACTACGGCGCGATTACAAGCTGCTTTCTCACCAACCCGTCGTTCGACATTCCGATTGTCGCGATCAGCTCGAACAATTCTCCGTATTATTTTTCCAATGAGGTGGGCCAGCTGCAGATGGAGAAACTCGGACGCGCGACCGCCCGCGCGATTCAGCGAAGCGGTAAGCGTGCTGTTTTGTTGGCTTCAAATTCGATGTCGCATCGGCACTTTACGACCGAGCCTGAAATTCCTGAAGATATGTCGCGCGAGCACATATATCACCATGGTCAATATCTTTGGGATATGGAGATGCTGAAGATGATGCGTGAAGGAAAATCGCGGCAGCTGATCGACTGTTTGCCAGAATTCATGGACATGGCATTGGCCGAAGTTAAGGCGGGCGCACTAACGTGGATGCTTTCGGCTCTCGACTTTCCGACTTATCCGGCCGAAGTACACGCTTACGGAAGTGTGATTGGAACTGGTAACGCCGTTGTCGAATGGGATCACTTCACCCATACGAATGGAGGCCTGGCATGATCACCGCGTGCTACGTCGTACCTGGTGTGCCGCACACGCTTCTTGCGGCCGACAAAAACCCCGGTTGGAATCGCCTTCGTACAGCGATGGAAGGCGTGCGCGACGAGATCGCCTCAAGCGACGCCGAGATGATTCTCTATTTTTCGACACAGTGGCTGACGGTGCTCGGATACCTCTTCCAGGCCGACCCGAATCCAAAGTGGACTCTGGTCGATCACAACTGGCATGAGTTTGGTTCAGTTCATTACGATTTCAAAGTCGACGTCGATTTTGCGAAGGCTTACGCGAGCGAAGTTAAATCCATCGGGCATTACGTTCGCGAGGTCAACTACCGCGGGTTTCCGATCGATACTGGTACCGTTGTTGCGCAAAAGATTTTGAATCCTTCGAATCGTCTGCCTGCAGCCATGGCGTCATGTAACATGTATGCCGAAAAACAAGAGACGCTGTCGATCGGACAGGCCGCGATGCGCGCGATTGAAAAACACGGAAAACGCGTCGCTGTCGTTTGTATTACCGGTTTGTCGTCGCGTTACCACACCGAAGAAATCGCTTACACTGAAGATTTTATTTCGAGTGCGAAAGACGACGAGTGGAATCGAAAGATTCTTGAAATTCTCGGTGACGGAAATCTCGAAGACGTGAGTGAAGTGGCCCGAGAGTATTCTCGGCAAGCAAATGCCGACATGGGCTTTCGCGGCATCTGGTGGCTCAACGGCCTTTGCGGCAAAACAAACGACTTCACGGGGCGGGTCTTCGGTTACGAGCCGGTGTTCGGCACGGGGGCGGGCGTCGTGGGTCTCTACCCCAAGCGAGTCATTAAATCCTTGCCAGGCTGGGTCAATGACGAGGCGGACCTCGTCGAACGTTTCGCAAGTGCTGGCCCCGCTGGTGCCAGCGAGATCAAGCCACAGCCTGCGCGTGGGCCTCGGGCTCAGCCTGCGAGCGTACCTGAAATCGTGACGTATGCGGCTCCAAAAAGTGGAGTGAGCTCGATCAAAGCGCCGCCGCCGGTCGGACCATATCCGCATGCCAAGCGGGTCGGAGACTTTTTGTTTTTAAGTGGTGTTGGCCCAAGAAAGCCTGGGACGAGTGTGATCGCTGATACATTCGAAGCGCAGACTCATGCGGTTTTTGAAAACATCCAGGCGATTCTTGAAGAGGCGGGGAGTTCGCTGCGAGATGTGGTCGATGTTCAGTGCTACCTCACTCATATGAAACGAGATTTTAAGACCTTCAACGAAGTGTATGCGAAGTACTTTGGCTACGAGGGCGGCCCTAGCCCGACTCGAACCACAGTTGAAGTTACGGCGCTGCCGACTCCGATTTTCGTTGAACTGAAAGTTACGGCCTATGTCGGTCGAACGTGAATGCGATCTTTTAACATCAAACCACGGGGTCTTTCGATTTGAAGATCGAGCGAAGATCATGCGTGAGGCCGAAGATCGTGAAATGAAGGGTGCGGCTTGGGTCGACGTTGTTCGCGATTTTCATACGACCGAACCTCGCTACTGGGGATATCCCGTCGTTCCTTTCGGCCATCCGCAGTCGAAGAAGCCGAAGACTGAGAGCGAGATCCGCAGTCGAGACGTGATCGTGTTTCTTTGGACAGCACTTCAAAGTCTCGTGATCATCAAGGTCGTCATTATGTATTTTGGGCTTAACTATTCGATCGAAAGTGAAGACGGTTTTGGCCAAGCCGCGCAAATCAATGATCATGTGAGCGGCTACGGCTGGGGCCTTGCAGCGTCGCTTGCGATTTCATTCGGGGCCCTCATTCTTTTTGCAATTCGCAAATCTCGCAGCCGAGATTGGAATTAGGTACTGAGCCCGTACCGCGGTTTCAAGACTTGAAAGTAGATCATCGTGCTAAAAAGTAGCCCAGATGTGATAACTGGAAAAACAAATCCTGCGTAGCCAAAATTGTTGAAAGTGTAGCCCCCGGCGACCGAGCCCAGGCCGAAGAATATGATGATACCGATCCGCATGAGGTTTGCTCGCGAGACGTCTTTTGCGGCCTCGCTCGACACTTCGTCCAGTGCGCGACGATTGAAGAATCTGACGATACCGATGCCAAGATCGGTTGTAATACCCGTGAGGTGCGTCGTTCGTAAAACCGACTTCGACACCGAGGTGATGGTTCCATTTTGAATTCCGCAAATCAGACACAATAAAATCAAAAGCGCGTAATCGCGCTGAAGCGACAGCGGTTCTCCGAATGTGCCAAATCGCCCAGTCAATCCACCAAGTAAAACGATGACCGTGAGAGAAAAGATGACGCCAAAGGTGACGTAGTAGCGCGGTTTTTTTCCAAGTTTCAGTCGTATGTCGACAAGCTGGCCACTCAGCATTGCGCCCAGTAGGAAAAAAAGTGGAACGACAAGCATCCCGACCGCATGAAAGGCGTTGTCGGGGTTCTGGGAGACTTCAACTCCAAAGAAAGTTGCAAACCCCGTAACGTGCGAAACGAACCGGTGACAGGCCATAAAGCCGCCGATGTTTAGAACACCGGCTTGAAACGCCATCGACATCCAGACCACCGTATTGCTCGCCGTGT
>JALHOI010000282.1 GCA_022843085.1 Pseudobdellovibrionaceae bacterium | reverse complement strand
AAGAAGCGGGTCTCAATTACGGTCGTTGGAAAAATAAAAAATACGATGAACTTGTCGCACGTGCGGCAGGGCAGTCGAAAATTGAAAAACGAAAACCGTTTTACGATCAAGCGCAGAAAGTGTTACTCGAAGAAGACGCGGCACTCATCCCCATCTCGCAAGAGGCGATGCCGATGCTGGTGTCGAACCAAATCGAAAATTTTGCGATCAATTGCCAAGGCGTTCCGTTGATGCAATTCGCAAAAGTTACACCGAAAAAATAAATGATAAGTTGCCGCACACTTCGGCGGCCTGAAAATGTTCGCGGACTAGAAAATAACCAAGGGCAGGTTGAGTTCAGCCGCGATTTCTTTGAGTCTATCAAGCACCTTGGGATCAGGCGCACGAAACATCGTGCCTTGCCTGCTAAAAAATAGTCCGCGAACGACAACAGACGACCCATTCCGAACGGGGCGAAATTTAATTTCATTCCAGCGCGAGCCATTCCAGTTTCTCGAGTCGCGCCAAGAACCGCGAGCGTCCTCTGGCTTCAACCTCTCGACTCTCGAAGCACCCATTTCGAATGCACCTTCGCCAACTGCTGTTTGATCCAGCAAGCTATCGGGTGTGTGTAGGCCGAAATTGGTGCGAAAAATTCATCCGTATGCACATCGCTAAAGCCCATGATGTTCATATCGAACGGTGCCGTTGCGACGACATTTTCGGGTGGTAGTTCGAGTACGACCCCCCAGTCCCCCGCTGGAAAATTACCGAGAAATCTATCGGAAACAATCGACGCTGAACCGGGGCTGCCCTTCAAATGATCTCGAACAAACTCACGAGCGTTGTCGACGTTCGTACCCGCTACTTCAATGACGAGTTTAAAGCTTTTGGGGTCAAACTTTCGGGGGTCTGTGAAGTTCGCCCGATTCCACGTCGAGAGGATGGCCGGGTAGTCTGCGGCATCGTTGGTCCACCCAGTTTCGATTGCTGCCAATCTTTGGCCCAAGATCTTGAATGGAGGGTCGCAGGCCGAACCTGCAGGCGCGGCACGTGGACGATCGAGTGCGCCGTGACTGACGATGACGATTAGAATGAAAGCGAGAGCAGCGCGCGAGAGCACATTCGTAAATCGGGTGTTTTGAAAATTTACGAGACTCGACGAGAGTCTATTTCAAAGACCGAACTCGTTTTCAAAGACCGAACTCGTTCAAAACGTGGTGGGCTATCGCAAGTTCTTGGTCGAGGTCGAGTGGATCACGAGGAAGTACGAGCTCGATATCGTCACTGTCGCGATGAATTTTCGCAAGCGAGGACCTGGCGCGTCTCCAGTACCGTTCTTGCCAATGTGGGTTTGTAATGCGGGTGAAGAGTTCGCTGATGTCGAATGCGCGTGCGACAGCTTCGCGGTTCAGGTGAGCTTGCCCTGGAAGAACGTAGTTCACCGCAACCGATACATCGCTTGTGTCGATCATCTCAAGAATGAGGTAGGTCGCAAGCTGCGTTGCCGCTAGGTAGTTACGATACACTTGTTTTGACGAACTCCATTTCTTTGAAGCGCGTCCCGAACGATAGATTACTTTCATTCTCTCGAATGCCGGCGAAAGCTTACTGCCGACTTGGTCGGCGAGGGCAAGATCCAGCATCACGACGAGGCTCTCGGCAAAATTCAAATACCTGCGAAGCAGGTGTTCGCCTTGAGGGGCAGGCGGCAGCAGCCGCCACAAAATACGGTGATTTTGCTCGTGAAAAACCGAGATGACGTTAAAGTGCTCAAGCGCTGCAACCTCTTCGGCGGGGTCGTACACGTCTTCGACATTTGCAGCGAACCAAGCTAGCTCGGTCGCGGCCGGAGAGTAATCGATCTCGTCGGCAAAAAGATCTTGCGCACTCAGTGACCGCATCGTTGAGGCGATTCGCGGATGAAAGCGGCCGCCGAGTTCAAGATACTGCTTTCGACTTTCGCGGTACAACGAGCTTAGCGAGAGAAGCTGCAGATCGAACGGGTATTCATAAATTGCTAGTGATTTAAAGCGAGAAAGTTGTGGCTGGCGCGAAAGCAGCCGAATGTCCCGCAAAAAAATATCGACCTGCTTCTTATCCATTTGTCCGATCATCGTACGCGGCCTCTTCAAAAGGTGCCAGGTCCGATTCCTGGCCGCAGCGCGCTGGGGGCTCCTGATTCAAGACGCCCAGATCTCCCCGCGGTTTTGCACGAGGCATTAAAATGGGACGAGCCAAAGCCATCTTACAAAGTGAGTTTCCGTACAGTATTTCAGCGAGGTGTATAAACCGTGAATGGTTCGCGCTTCCCATGCCAGAAGTATGGGAAGTGTTCACGCAGGAGCTGTCGCGTTGCTGCCAGAAGAATAAGTTAGCGGTTCACGCTTTCGTGCTGATGAGTAATCATTTTCACCTTTTGGCATCGACTCCGAGTGCGAACATCAGTCAATGCATGCATCAGTTCATGCAGCGCTCCAGCCGCGAGCTCACTCGGCGTGGTAACCGAATCAACGAAACTTTTGCCGGTCGACACTACAAGTGTGTCATGCAGGATCCGAATTACTTTCTTAACGCGTACAAATACGTGTATCGGAATCCGGTGCACGCCGGTCTTTCGTTCGCGGTCGAAGACTACGAATTCAGTTCGCTCCGAGCAATCGTTGAACGGAGATCACCAGGATTTCCAATCGAAGAAGATACGGTGTTTGGTTCGGACCCGGTGGGTACCCTTAACTGGCTGAACGCCCCGCCCGACCGCGAGAAACTCGATGCCTTTAGGTGCGGAATGCGCCGCCCGTGCTTCACATCAAAGAAATTAAAGGGCAGCAATCGTCCGATTCTCGGCCCAAATGACTTGTTGTGACAAGAAATGGGGCCTGGCACCTTTAATAAGGTTTAAGTTTTTCCCCGGGTCTTGAGGGGTCTTGCAGACCGAAGGAAAAGGCTTTTTGGATAAGGCGGCCGCGGACGAAGGTGACGCTACAGGCGCCGCGACCCGAGCCGTGGAAGTAAACGCTACCGGATTGCGCGCTTTCAAAATTTGGCTCGAGAAGCACCATCTGAAGGCCCGGTGCAACAGCAACTGCGACGCGGACTTCTTCGACCGAGGCTTGAAGTTGAAGGCGCCCGCAAAACTGTTTGAGTGTATCGAGCTGGTTTTCAAATTTGAAGTGTTCGACCATCACGTATGTGAAGCCGGTCATCAAGATGGCGATGGCAAATCCGACGAGAAGCCTGCGTTGCGATAACTTGGCCATGTCCGATTGTGCACCGGGGGCAGATTGATTCAAAGCAAATTGATCAACGAGGAGTTACGGCAACACAAACTGCCGTTCAAACTTCGCCGTTAGTTCTCGACGAGAAGATATTGGCCAGTCGATGTGTAGAAGCGCTGTGGAGGGATATCGTAATCTGAGCCTTGATAGACCAACTCGGGGATTCTGATTTTTGCCCCAGTCTTTCTGACCTCAAAGCCTGAATAGCGAAGTCCGGTCGAATCTTCGCCGTGATACACTTTAAAGGTGATTCCATCGATCGCACTCAAGAATCCATATAAGTCGCCGACTTGAGATATGATAACCGCGTGCTGAGCGCCGATGAAAATGACGCCGTCGGGTTCGAGTAATCGCAGATATGTCTGCATCACGATATCGATGCGAGCTGTGTAGCTGAGGATACCGAAAAAATCGGTGATGACCTGAATCTTCTTACCTTGCTTTAGCTTGAAGTCGTTGTACTGCTCGAAGTAGCGGTCGAGGAGCAGGCGAAAGCGCGTCGACGTAAGTCGTTCTAGAAAATAATCGAACGGCCGATCGTGCAACGCCTTTGTAACTCCGATATAAGTTGGCTCGCGACCGGGCTCGAAGTTGAAATATGAATCGGACATCGTAGCGGCTGCGGACCTCGGTGAGTTTTCCGACAAAGTTTGAGATTTAAAAAATGCGTCAGAAAGACAGGCGTCACCGCACCCACCGTCGAGCAGAGCGTCGTCGGGCCCGAGTTGCTCGATCCGAGACCTGAAGTTCAAACCGAAAAGATAGGTAAATGCCCTGATCCCGCGTCCGGTCTCGTACCCTAACAGACTGTGATCGTGCCCGTTGTTTGCGACAGTCAGTTTCAGTTTTTCATCCAAAAAATGGTCAGTTGCGTTGTGTGCCTCGAAGATTGAATCGCACGTGATGCTAGAACTGATGTTAGACCCGCGGGCCGCTGTCGTAACTAGAGACAGCGAGAAGAACGCTGTGCTCAGAGCCAGTGCATATCCCGATTGGAAAAATACAGAGCGAACTTCCGATTTCATTCGCGCTCACGCTTAACGTAATTCAGTCGAATTTTCGCCTGTTATGAATTTGACGACCAGATGAGATTTTCATACCGATTCGGAGTGACGACTAAAATCTCGATTTGAGACGTCGATTCACTAGGCGAAATCGTGAACTTTGACGGACATTCCGCCGAGAGCACGACGACGCTCGCTTTTAGCGCGCACGCATCTTGAACCTCTGTACCTACATGGACAAGCCACGGACTCAATCAAAATCACTTCCTGTCGCAAGCTTACTCGTTTTGGCAAGCGCCCTCGTTGTCGGTTTCCAAAACTGTGGCAATCGGATGAGTTTTTCTGGCGAAGAACTCGAGAAAAGTGAGCTTCCTGCAGAGTGTGTTTCGGCTGGTTGTGAGGGCACAGAGCCTGGTGCACCGCTGACCTTCAAACCAGCGGTAACTACAATTCTCATAGCGCTGGGCGATCAGACAAATGAAGAGCTTGTCGTCAACGGAGCAACTGCGCAGCTGATAGCCGAAACTGTAATTCGAT
>JALHOI010000281.1:1282-4799 GCA_022843085.1 Pseudobdellovibrionaceae bacterium | reverse complement strand
CTCGCACTTTCAGTTCGACGAAATCGTCAAGCAGTCCGCAAATGCGAAAATTGATCGAAATTCAGCACTCTACATATTTCTCTGCACAAATCGCTTAAGCTTTGGAATGGCAAGGATCGGTTACTGTCCATCTAGCCGATGGTGACCTTCAAAAATAAATAGGGTAGAAGCGTCACCACAACCGAGGTGCACACGATGGAAGAATTCAAACTAGGATCGGCCATTCCGCAACTGCCAACGGCGGACATCGACAAGACTGCCGATTTTTTTGAAAAGTATCTTGGCTTTAAGGTCGTGCTAAAACTGCCCGAGCATAAGTTTTTAAGTGTTCGGCGTGGATTAGCCGAAATCCACTTTTGGGTCGCTTTAAGCGAGGCCGAGGCGCGATTTCTGGGAAGCAGTATTAGCTGCTATATTCGCGTAGAAAATATTCTGCCATTTTTTGAAGAGCTAAAAGATCGCAAAGCTACTTTTCGCTACGAGTTGACAAGGCAGCCGTGGGGTATGCACGAAATGCAGATTGACGACCCCTATGGCAACGCCATTCGATTCGGCGAAGAAATTTCGGTTCGGTAGAGGTCTCCGGCTTCTCTTAGTTCAATTGCGCTGGTTCAGTCTCTTTGGCGGAAGACGGCCCCTTCGTAATTAAGGCTTGCCGGGTTCATGTGGCCTGCAAACCGAGGCGACAAAAGCTCGGATTTGCGGTCAATCAAAGATTCGAACCGTGCTGTTGAGACCGGAAGATGCCGTTCATTAGAAGACAAAAGTTCTTCTTTGATCGGCAGCAATCTCACGTGAATCTCGGTCATGCCTTGACCGATTGCCTTGTTCAGATCGGAAAATAGAATCTCTGTCGAGAAGACGCCATCGACAACGTCTATGAACTTTTGGCCACTCAATGGGATGGCAGCGAGCGGCGACCTGGATGGGTCCAAGTAACGAGCGGGGCCGAAGGCGTATTGCAAAATATAGGTCCCGTCGTGAAGCCGTTCGTTCACAATACGACTAGAGGTTAGCATTGATGACCGCCGAGTACGAGGCATGAAACTCAGCTGATAAAGTTTCGCGTCTGGCGCTTCTTGATTCGGCTGAGTTCGAATAAAATCAACGGTCTCTAACTTCACGCGATCTGTGAGGATCTCGGAAGAAACTGCGGGCGGTTGAAGGTTAGCTAATGCAATCGATTGTTTGGTCATTCTACCGAGATCGCGTCCAAACGTAAAACCGTGGGTGTCCCAAGGATTTATCGCAAATAGAAATCGCTTCGAAAAACCAAGTTCGTCTGCAACACGCACGACTTTTAAGATGTAGCGTTCAGGCGCAAATCTGCGGTGTTCGACCGAGTCTTTAAAATTTAAACTGCCGCGCTCATCGGTGGTAACACGGCTAACGCCTGAAGCCGTCGTCACAGTAAACGTCTTTTTCGTCAGCGGCGTTGCTGAATTTGGATCTCGAACAGTGATGCGAACCTCGTATTCGACGGTTCGCTTCATCGAAGTTTCATTCGGCAGCTTCTTATCAACAGCCCGAATTTCGCTCATTGAAAAGTCGTACTTCTGAACCCGGCTTTTGCCAGACGGTAAGTCTGAATTTGAGCAGAGGTCGTCTCTTTGAAGAGCGCCAAACTTTGCGGCGATCTTATCTTGAGGAAAAAGCTTCGGGATGTCGCTTTCCTCAATGCAGGTTCGCTCTAAAAGATCCGGCGATATTTCACCCGGGCTTTGGGTTGCCATGCCGGCTGTGGCGATCATCGTACATGCAACAAACGTTGATTTGACGGCCCATGATCTTTTCATTCGCATCCTCATCTTCTGAAGCGCAGCTTCAGAACGCTAAATCCGATAAGGTCAGCGGTGCACGAAGGAGACCGTGGCGTTCATGAACCTGTTTCAATCTGGAGCGAAGGCGAAGCTCAAAAACGGCACTGGGCCGTCGGCTTAGCGACGGGATTCAGCCACGGGACCGCGAATTTTGTTGATCTGTTTTCAAACTGATTTGTCTATCGAGTCCCGGTCGAGCATTAACAGCGAACTATTTTGTCGGTCGGTCTTCGTCTTTCTGTTGTTCCGCCCGAAGAACTTCGCCGCGGGAAACTTCCGTGCAACCTGAAAGTCTGTAGAGCTTGAATAGGCTCACGCCGCTAGAATTCTGAGTGCCGAGGTTGACCTCAAAATACGCGTAACTGCCATCGGCCTCGCACTTGTAGGCTTTTTTGTAGTCGAGTGCTGCGATCGAAGAATCCGCGTCTTTATTCATTCCAAACAACCGCGTGCGCCGGATGTCTGACATATTTTGAATGGGGAAATTGCCGATGTTCCGGCCACCTGTGACGGATCGTTCAACGATGTAGACGCTTTCCGCGCTCGCTTTAATCGTAAATCCGGACACGAGGAGCGCCGAAACCAGGGCAACCACTAGAACTACGAACTGTTTCATTTGCTTAGCCTTCCGAGAAAGGATTTTTGGACGATTTCGGAGAATACATCAGCTGAAGACGAGCTGAAACCCCACGGTAGAATTTCCTTACTCGTCAAACGTGCGTACAAACCCCGATGTTTCGCGCGCAGTTAATTTTTGGGCCCACAGTGTGTGACTTGGTTAATTGAAATGTAGTTCGTGCGTTCTGGCCAATACAAGGAGCGAACTGATGAATGCTTGGCACTCACTTTACTTAAAACCGTCCCGTTATCTCTAAGCTCATAAGTTTCGCTTCTCTCAGATTCAAATGCACCGGGGGGACTACCCACGTGCTCTTGTCGGGGCGTAGTGAATGAAAAAGTCACAAGCCTAACGCTTCCGATATCTGCGACATGGACTTTACCGCCATGTCCGTTGTTGATTGCGACGAGAAATCCATAGGCCTTCGAGACAGAGTAGGTTTCGGTTCTAGATTCAAATGCATCCGAAGTGGTTTGCGAGGTGCAGTTGAGAGATGCCGTTGAGGACGCCGTCGTTAATTGATTTTGGATTGCCGCGAGTTCGGCCGAATCAACCACCTCGTGTGCTAACGCAACATTCGCTGCCAGACCCACTGACAGACCGACTGACAAACCGATTGATACCAGTGACAGCGCGCTTAGAGGCGGAAATCTCATTGAGTTCTCCTTTTGGTCGATGAAGTTCTTGGTCGATGAAGTTCTTGATCGCTAATGTTCGTGATCTTCGTATCTTCACGCGAATTCCGAAGGTTAACATTTCCTGGCTTTGATCTTCCACTGTAATGATCCTGACAATCGTGAACTAATTTTAACTGTTCGCAGAGATCATCGGTCGGCGCAAGTCAGTGCACCTATGTGGCTACGACCCCTCTCATCGATCCGTGTCATGGGCGAGAACTTGAAACAATCTTTTGCGCGAGCACGGTATCAACGACGGGGCCGACCACCTTGCAGATGCGAGAGACTTCATCGACAAGCGCAGACGTAAAGTTAGCAGAACTGCCATCGAGAAGCTTGGAGAACGGTTGAAGGCCATACTTCCCCGCGCGGAATTTGTATCCATCCCAAGAAGACACTTC
>JALHOI010000281.1:0-1272 GCA_022843085.1 Pseudobdellovibrionaceae bacterium | reverse complement strand
CATCGAAGATGGCATCGACGATGGGTTGCGCAATTTCACGGCGCTTCATCCTCGTACCTGGGACAACATCGTAGTGAAGGAGATGAATGGTAATTGAAGATTTCTTTCGGGCCTTAGAATCGAATGCCAGAAAGGATTCGATGTGAATGCCTTGGCGCTCGTGATTGAACCAATGATCTTTGAAAACGTGAAAGGTGACAAATGCAGGCTTCTTTGGAGGAAAGGTATGCGTGGATACTTTCCACGTTTCCTTTTTGAACCAGATTTTTTTCGACAACGTCTTTGCGACTCGATCAAATATGGCCTCAGCTTCGTGTTGACTCATACTGGGCTCCGAATCCAGTTCACGATGAAATCAAATCGTTCAGCAGTTAGAGCGTGTCCACCAGAGTATCGCTGCGATACGAGATGGGTTTCTGCGCCAGCGTTCTTGAACACGACGTTCGCTTCTTTGAAAATCACGTCGGCATCTTTGGAATATTTGTCTTCGTCGGCAGAAACCAGCAGAAGGTTTCGTGGGCACACAGATGCTACCAGATCGGTGATCCCCCACTTCGACAAGAACCCTGGAATCACTAAAGCCATTTCTAGACCAGTTTGATTTTCAAATTCGTTGGCATAAGTGCATGCAGCGCCGCTTGAACAAGCAAATGCTAAGTCCGTTTCAATTGCCATTTGGAAAAGGACTGTATTCCCGCCATAGGAGTGGCCCAATACACCGATTCGATTACGGTCTACCTTTGGATGTTCTCGCAATACTGTCGAGGCGATCTGAGCATCGTGGAGAACCTTTCTCATCAGCGAGTCGCCGTTGACCAAGCGGTAAGTCATTTCGTTGAAATGTTGGAGCCAATCGGCATCAGAGTCGTCGACTTGCGTACCTTTTGCGTTCTGTCTGCGATCTTCAAAGCAAATTGAGTCAGGAGCCAATACTATAAAGCCTCTTTCAGCTAAAGCAGGTCCGAATGCCTGAAAGGGATTTCCCGCAAGCCCGCAGACTTCGCTTTTACCAAAGTGCCGTTCACCATTGTGCTGATGATGTATCAAAACTGCCGGAAATGGACCAGAACCGCAAGGCTCCAGAAGAAACGCAGGAATCGCTGCTCCTTCTAGATCATCGTATTCAATCAATGAGCGTCGGTACTTTCCTGCATCAGTCGTGGAAACAACTCGCAATGAAATCGAATCTCTGATGGGTTCCAATTTTAGAAAGCGAGCAAGCTCGACTGAAAGATCGGATCTCCACGGTTAACTGTCTATCACAGCGAGTCA
>JALHOI010000280.1 GCA_022843085.1 Pseudobdellovibrionaceae bacterium | reverse complement strand
TCCACGAATACGCGCATTTTCTGGAAGATGCGTTTGGCGAACCTGATTCACCTGGCGGAAGTCATAATGCAGATTCAATCATTGATCCTCGCCTTGCCTGGGGTGAAGGCTGGGCTAATTTTTTTCAAGCGGCTGTGACTGGTGACCCGATTTATCGCGACACCTACGGCACGCCCGATTGCACATCGGCGTGCGCAGGCACCTACTTCAACGAATCGATTGATCCTACCGGTATTCCCCCGAACGATGCGCCAACGCAAGGCGCGCTTGGTGAAGGAAACTTCCGCGAGTTCTCGGTCACTCGAATGCTGTGGGACGTGATTAAGCCGAACGGAGGAGTAAGCCGTTTCGCCGAAATCTGGCGAGCCATCGTCGCTTCAAGTACAGGTATGAGAACCGTTGACGACCCATTTAAAACTGTCGGCCGACTACATCAAATTCAAACAAGCTTCGCTGGTCCGACCACCTGGTCGGCATTGAGGCTCAATGAAGAGCAACTTCCAGGCTTCTCGGTCTACGCGACGCCATTTGTAGTAGGGTCAAGCAACTGTACGTCTTCGCCTGTTGATCTCACCGCAGTTCGAAGTCCCGGCGACAACGGTTCGTTCGCAACATCGGATCAATATCGCAACAACGACTTCTATCGGTTCGACCATCAAGGCGGAATCGTTTCACTTGAGCTATTCTTTTCGAAAGACCCTAACAATCCTCCCGATCTCGACTTCTACTTGTATCGGCCAAAATATATCTTCGGGCGCTCTTCTGACATGCTGATGTCTTCGGCTTTCAGCGGTGATGGATGTCCGGCAAGTGGCTCGCCGAGCGATTTGAACAACAGTTTTCGCGCACAAAATGGATGTCCAACAGCGCCTGCCGGACTTTCGTCGACCTTCGGCTACGAAAAGTCCAACGTCTCGCTGGGCCCAGGTACATATATGATCAATATTCAAGCCGACACGACACGCGGTGCCGGCGAGGCAGCCAGGTATGTGTTACGATTGAATGGTCAGACGATTTGTCCGCAGCCATAGAAATTGCTTTCGCCTCGAGCGAATCATTGTGGAGCGTTCGTGAATCAATATTCGAATCAAGCTCGATTTTTGTTCGCAATGATAGTGGCGCTTGGCGTGGTTGCAGCCACTTGGATGGTTCGACACCCGACTGACCGAACCCGGTCACGGCCGAATCGAGAACCAAGTTCTTCTGCGCCTGGTCTTCGTATGGAGTCTTCGAAACAGACGCGCCTCGATGAGTTTTCAAGCGCCGCATCGGTGGGTAAAGCGAGCGCAAATTTTTCTGTCGTCATACGCGGCGATGGTTTTGCTGAGACGTCGATGCGTCTCACCGGCAAGGTCACCGCCGATCGGCCTCTTCGCGGCCACGAATATTCTTGGATCTTACCAGAAGGCTACATCGCCTCGACAGGTTCGTTGACTGGAAGCTTACCTGATCTCGAAGCAGGTCAAACGCACGAGGTTTCTATTGACGTCGACCGAAGCGGCGCTGCACCTCATCCGATTGTGCTTCACGTTTTTAAGCTTGTGAATTCTGAAGCGCGTGGGTTAGTCGCACAATTCGATTTCCCGACCGCCGGCAAAGCGCTCGACTCTGCGTCGCAGCCAGAGCCCCAAAAGCAAAACCGTAAGTTTGATCCCGAACCAAGCTACGTACAGTAGTGTTCGTTTCGAATCAGACGGGCACGACTTCAACGTCGGGGTCAAACTGCTCGCGAAGTATACCCTGAATGGCATCAAGTGTCGCGCCGATCGAGCTTGGGCACGTGCCACACGCACCTTGGTACCGAACTTCAAGTCGGTGATTTTCGTACTTAACAACTTCCAGATCTCCACCGTCGCCCTGAAGATGCATGCGCACAGTTTCGTCCAAGATAGACTCGATCTGTTGGATATCTTTTGGAAGATTGGTTCGATCAACCTGTTTCTTCTCTTCATCAAGCAAAAAACTTGGATCATGTGCGGGCATCCGCGTTTGAAGAACGGCCTTCACTTCAAGTGTCAATGTATCGACATCTGCATCGTCGGCGTAGGTCACGGTCACGACGTTTTCGAAGAAATGCAGTTGTCGAACGCCTTCAATCATAAATAAGTCTTCGCCCAGGCGAATTCCAACGGCTTCGGCCGGTCGCGAGAACGTTGCTTTGCCAGATATTTTCACCGGTGCATTCATCACGAACTTCAGCGCGTTCGGATTTGGTGTCGGTTGGACGCGAATTAGAACCGTATCAGTGGTCATCATAACAAAATTTCCTTCGCTTTTTTGACGGCCGAAAACAAAGCGTCAACTTCGCTCAAGCTATTGTACACAGAAAATGAAGCGCGTGCCGTTGCCGAAATGCCGAGTCTCTTCATCAAAGGCTGACAGCAGTGGTGACCGGCACGAATCGCTATTCCTTGCTGATCTAAGAGAGTGCCGACATCACTCGCGTGAACACCTTCAAGGTTGAACGATACCAATGACGTTCGATTTCGAGCCTCGCCATAGATGCGAAGACCCTCAATACTCGAAAGTTGCTCTCTCGCAGCTTCACTCAATGCTTTGGCGTGCGCCATTGCGTCTTGTGCTCCAATGTCATTGAACCACTCAATTGCTCGACCTAGTCCGATGGCTCCACCTACGTTCGGCGTTCCAGCCTCAAACTTCTGGGGTGCGTTCGCCCACGTTGTCTTTTCGAACGAGACCGAATCGATCATACTGCCGCCACCTTGGTAGGGAGGCAGAACGTCCAGCCAATCACCACCCGCCCAAAGGACACCGATTCCAAAGGGAGCAAACAGCTTGTGACCTGAAAAAACAACGAAGTCTGCACCCCAATTTTGGACTTTAATTTCTTCTGCTGTGATCATTTGTGCTGCATCGACGACGACAATTACGTTTGATTCTTTGGCGATAGCGACGACGTCTGCGACATTCGTTATCGTGCCCAAAACATTCGAGCAGCACGAAAAGGAAATTAACTTGGTCTTCGCCGTAATAAGTCGGCGCATCGCTTCGAGATCAATCTCTCCAGCCTGAGTGATCGGAATCGTCTTCAGATGCGCACCGGCTCGTTCGCACACAAGTTGCCAGGGAACTATGTTCGAATGATGCTCGAACTCTGGCAGAAGTATTTCATCCCCTGCTCGTAGACCACGAGCCTGATGTTCGCCGGGCAACTCACCCAGCAGTGCCAGACACTGCGCGATGAGATTCAGTGATTCAGTTGTACCTCGCGTAAAGACAACCTCGGCCGATTTCTCAGCCGAGATAAACTTCGCTACCGTAAGTCGAGCCGTTTCGTAAGAAACGGTTCCGGTCTCGGCTAAATAGTGTGCGCCACGGTGAACGTTCGACGTCTCGTTCAAGTAGTACTGCGAAACACGATCGACAACGGCTTTTGGCTTCAAAGTCGTTGCGGCGTTGTCGAGGTAAACCAAATTTCTATCGCGAATCGAGATGTGAAGCTGTGTGACATCTGAACGAATTTTTTCAAGCCTCGCGGCCGACAAAAAACTCACAAAGCCTCCCACGAAAGGCCCTGCAGGCCGCGATCTATTGCCGCAGTACCTGCGTTTCGAAGTGCCGCTGAACTGAGGCGATGAACAGCTTCGTAAGCGAACCCGCGGGCCAGCATCTCGACAGCCTGGCCCATTGAAATCCCGCGAGAACGTAAATAGAAAACATGTTCGCCGTCGAGTCGCCCAATCGCGGCCCCATGCGCGGCTTTAACATCATCGTTGTCGATTTCTAATTGCGGCTTTGTATCGATCTCGACGCGCTTTGAAAGCAGCAGATTTTTATTGAGCTGAGAAGAATTCGAGCCCGAAGCATTTTTACGAATGGCGATTCGTCCATTGAAAATACCACGGGATTCATCGGCCAGAATACCTTTATAGATTTGACGACTGGTCGTTGAGCCGACGTGATGATCTAAATTAGTGTGATGGTCTAACACTTGCCCACTTCGCCCAATAAAGACACCGTCGGTGATAGCGTCTGCGCCGCCTGCACACAAATCGACCGTTAAGTCTTCACGCGAAAGCTTTGACCCAAATGAGACTTGTGCAGCTTCGTAGCGCGCGTCCTGCCAGACGCGGCTGCGTGTGCTCGCGATTAGAATCCCGGCATCTGAACGATTGTCGCCGTTTTGAATCCGAAGATGTTGCACAACAGCTTCAGCACCGACATCAATAAACGTTGAAATCGACTGCGCATCAATTCCTGTACCGTAGGTTTCTAAAATTGAAACCTCGGCTTTTCTTCCGACAAGAACAGCGGCAACACCGAGACTCCAATGCCCATCAGGCAAGCCCTTCCACATGATTTCAATTGGAGCACTATCTTTAAATCCTGATGGAACCCAAACGACAAGAGGATCGACGACCAAGCTTCTTGTCAGATTTTCGAAAAAAACTTCGCCCCGCAATTCAAGCAACTCTTGAATTGTAGCGCGGTCCTGATCTGAAACCGACTTTTCATTTGCCAGTTGCGAAAGCCGGAAAACGAAAACACCCGCTGGCGCTTTGACGTCCACTGGTCCTAGTTCGACAGTCCGTGATTTTGCGTGCAGACCTACCAAGCTCGTATACTTCCAAGCTTCAAGTCGGTTCGTCGGAAGACCTGTTGATAGCCATTGATTTGCAAGACGCGCGGCTTGTTGCCCCCACCACCCTTGAGGTTGGTCGAGCATCGCGTGTTCGTTTTGCTTCGAGGCTTCAATAAGTTGCTGCCACTGTAATGACGAAGCGTGGGCGACTTTACTTGAGGAGCCAGTCATAACCTTTTTCCTCAAGCTTTAACGC
>JALHOI010000279.1:859-4825 GCA_022843085.1 Pseudobdellovibrionaceae bacterium | reverse complement strand
TAACCAAATATCACGCTTTGCCCAGCACCTCGACACTCATCGCGTGTATTGACGGTGAAGTGGTTGGCACTGTCTCGCTAGTCAGAAACGGAGCGTTTGGAACGCCGCTTGAGGCGATCTATGATGTATCGGACTTTCGTAAACGCGGATCAAGAATTGTCGAAGTTTCGAGTCTCGCAGTTTCGCAAAATTTTTCGGGCAATCATGGAAAAATTCTGTTCCCACTTTTAAACTATCTCTACCACTATAGTGAATACTACTTCGGTGTAGATTACTTGGCGATTGCTGTGAATCCATTATGGTGGGATTTTTACCGTCATATTCTGTTGTTCGAAAAACTAAAAGACGCAAAGGTCGCAAACTATGATTTCGTCAACGGGGCACCGGCTGTTGGCGGCGTTCTCGACTTAAGCACCGCTCGAGAGCGCTACGAAGCCGCCTATGGTCACCGCGGACCAAAACAAAACTTGTTTGAGTTTCTTGGTAATCTTCGTCTACCAGGTGCGGTGTATCCGGCGCGCACTTTTGGTGTCGTTTCTGATCCGGTGATGACGCCTGAACTTCTCGACCACTTCTTTCGGGAAAAGTCAGATGTTTTTGCGAAGCTATCTGAAGCCGAACGTCTCGCACTCTGGTGTCACTACGATGATCCACGGTTTAGAATGATCCTACCTCGCCCAACTGACGGAAATTCACCACTTGGACTTCGCAAGGCCGGCCCTCGACATGACATTCAAGCGCCGGTAAAAGTAAAAATCAATGACGGTCGCACCATTGTTGGCGCATTAAAAAATGTAAATTCGATGGGTGCGATGCTGATATCTGATCGAGGATTTCGAAAAGACGAAGAAGTGACAGTCGACATTGCGATTACTGTAGACCAGTCTTGCGAAGTTCAGTTTTGCGTCGCTTGGTCGACCGCTAACGGCGTCACGGGCCTTCGCCTCACACACGAGTCGGCCTCATTCCAAACCTTCGTAGCGGGGCTCGACCGCGCACTTCTTAAGGCTGGCTAGTTCTTCAATCGAAAACTTGAGAGTCGTCATGGTCCTGATAACCTGATGAAGTATGCGGGAGGTTTTGTGGCAAAAAAGTTAACCCGGCGTCAATTCGTAAACCTTCTGAAAGCCGCAGCTGGAACCGCCGTGCTCATTCCTTTATACACGAATTGTAGCCCCGGCTTCGATGTCGCAAGCTTAAATTCTTCGAACACGGGCTCGGCCGGCGATCCGCCCTCCCCGCAGGCCGGCAATCCGATTCTGCCGGCGCAAGGGTTCGGCCTTGGAAGTGAAACTGGAACAGTAGAAAATTTCATATGGACACCTGGGCGAGACCTAAACGGCAAAATCAATTTGGCGAGCTGGAACTTAGCCCCCGCAGGTGTGTGGCTTCAGGTTTCAGGTACTCGTTTGGACTCGCTCGATTCCGAGGTGAAATCACAAGTTCCTGGTTGGCGAGACTGGGGAACCGAGGGCTGGTCGGGCGTTACGAACGCATGGAACGGTCTTACTATCGATGAATTGAATTCGCGTGCGTGGTTGATGGCCTCAGGCGGTCACGCGGCCTCAAGCAACAATGGAATTTATGGCATCGACCTTTTTAAAATGCGCTGGCACGTCGAAAAACTGCCAAGCAGCACAAATGAATGGTCTGATCAATACAAGCGACTTCTTGCGCCGCAACCGGGTACATTTTCACCTTGTTACGAGAGCGAACAGCAACCCATTCAAAGTCCAATCAACGATTGGTACTGGGACGAACTTTTCTGGGATCGTCGTCCGACCTCGCGACACACCTACTCGGCCTCGGCGTTCATTCCTGAAACAAACGAACTCATCATGAGTACACGACGGCTTTGGAAGTACTCTCTCACAACTCGCGAATGGACCTACCGCCGGCAACTCAATGACGGCGCAGAAATTTTTGACGGAGCCGGTACATTCGCGTTTTATGACGAATTAAAAAATGAATATCTGCACGGCGGCAACGCCGACGCCCATTACAGATCTGTCGCGTTTGATTTAGCGACCAATTCTTGGAAGCCGTGGGCTTGTCCGTGGATCTATAATTTTGGAAGCGCAGATGCTCGACATGGACGAAAAGTCGGTATTTTCAATCCACCCAGCCAGCCAGACTTCGCCTATGCATCCCCGGGTCGATACTTTCTCTACAATCTGGATACACGCAGCGTCGAGGCGACCGGAGAAGTCGCATTCGGCGACGGGCTCACTCGCGACGCATTCATAAGTGGCAACGAGTTCTACGATGGCGCTGGCATGTGCTACGTGCCTCAGTTGAATCGATATTGGGTCGTGACCGCAATGGCCAATCGAAGCATGCGATTTTTCGAGCTCGACCCCACCACAAGTCCGTGGACCCTCAGAAATCTTGCGACGCCAGGAACTTCAATCAACGTTGGCCCCAACTTACTTCGCAAGATCGTTTACTACCCAAAGTTTGGTTCGAATGGCTCAATCTTATTGGTCAACAGGTCAGATGAAAACGTCTATCTCTACAAATTCTAAGTCGAAAAACAACGTTCTACATGATTGAATCAAAGTCGTAGTGCTCGGTCTTCAACAACGACTGACGACGGTCGAAGGTTTAAGTAGGATCTATCCGAAAGCTGCTGCAGCTGATCATATCGCTGGGCCAAATTAAGATCCTGGCCCAGCAACACGGCCTCAACTAGTGCTTTGGCAAAATGACGGTATCGATGACGTGGATAACGCCGTTTGTGCAGCTGATGTCTGCTGACGTCACTTTCGCGCCGTTCACGGTCACACCGGCGGTGCCGTCAACGTGAAGAGCTTCGCCCTGAACAGACGCGGGGCTCAGCTTTTTTCCTGCTACGTCTGCAGCCATAACTTTGCCTGGAAGGACATGAAGCGTAAGAATCGCGGCGAGCTTCGCCTTGTTCTCGGGCTTCAAAAGCGACTCAACTGTGCCTGCTGGCAGTTTTGCAAATGCCGCATCGCTTGGAGCAAACACAGTGAACGGCCCAGCACCCTTCAGTGTTTCAACTAAGCTCGCACCTTGAACTGCAGCTACTAAAGTTTTGAATGATCCAGCTGCGACCGCAGTATCAACGATATCGTGTGTGTTCGACATAAAATTGTCCTTTCAAAAGATTGACCCCGTGTGTGCACTCAATGATCGTCCGCGACCAGTGAAAAGAATATTTGTGCGCTGAATTTAAAGTTCGTTGGATTCCAGCAGAAAATGAACTCGCGTTGTTCATCGCGCGCGCTGTAGCACTTTACTCACAAACTCAGCCTTCCCATTTGTGTAGGCCTCACGATCAGATGGGAACTTGCGAGCCAGTTCGATTTTTAACTGAAGGTACTGCTGCGCAACTTCGAGGTTTTTCATTAAATAGTTACGGAACAGAATTTTGTCCCGAAATTCATCTCGGTTCTTTTCGTAAACGTGTACGTGATGAGTGCGGCCGGTACCGCCCGCAAGAGGAAGCCCCTTCACAAAATAGAAGTGCCACGGCTTCGGATTCCCTCGCCAGTAGCTGTACCCGATGCTTTCGAGCGGCTCGATAAATTCTGCGGCGTCATATGGCACCAACTGAATTGAGTCGTGAATTGCAGCGGCGTCGTCCGGTAATTTCATTTCGACCTCAGACAATTCAAAATTTCGTTCGACATTGTTTCGGTCGAGAGCTGGCCATCGAGCCTGAGTACGGGACAATGAAGTGCCGCCAGCCACGTCTCGTGCCGCTTCAAATTTCGACCGACGATCGTACCCTGATCGTACTGACGAGCCCAATCGAGAAATTCAAGATTTGGTTTATGCATATCGCCGCCTGGCTCGATTCTTGGCCCGTGTCGTCTAAACTCTCGTTGTCTTAGACGACTAATCCGAACATCCGTGGGCACACGAAGAAAAACGACAAGCGTAAAAAGCTTTTCAAACGGTTCACTCCACGAATCCATCGAACCAGACAAAACCCAGCCA
>JALHOI010000279.1:0-849 GCA_022843085.1 Pseudobdellovibrionaceae bacterium | reverse complement strand
TCTCGGTGAAGGGAGGATCCGTTTTCCTCCAGAAATAATCGTCGGAATCAAACTGCCGGACGCCTAGTTCTTCGCTCAGGCGCAAACCTAATGTTGAAGTTCCTGATCCCGAAGCGCCGAGGATGTGAATTTTCATCGTGTGAATTTTCCTCGTTCGCTATCTCAGCAAAATTTTTCCTGAGTTCCAAATTTCGGGGCCAGCGTGACAAGGTGAAGCGCTTTTAAGTTTGAAACTCTCATTTCAGCAATTTCAAAATGAGACACAGCTATCCGTTTACGATCCTAGATTACTTCTCAGATTTCGCATTGCCTCTAAGCTCCGACAGCTTCTTACGGGCGGCAACTAAACCTTGATCTGCGGCCTTCTTCAAAAGGTCCTTTGCTTTTTCTTCATCCTTTTCCAACAAAAGCAGCGCCGAATTATAAATCTGCTCGGGTCGCAATTTTGAAGTGTCTTGTTCTACCAGCCGTAGCATTTCGGAATGCCGCTGACGTTCTTCTATATTCTCTTCCATCTCTTTGGCCAACTGCTTCACTTGATGGACAGCTTCTGTCTCGTCTGGGAAGTCTGACGCTTTCAGCTTTTTGAGAACCTTGATCAGCTTCAAAGCGTTCTCATCGTCCTTTTTTTTGAAAAAGGATTCCGCGAATTCCCACTGTGCTTCAAAATATCCCAAGTCGAATGAACACTGAATCCACTTCTTCGATTCTTGCTCATTGGCGACAATCAGTTTTTGAATCGCTTCAAGAGGAAAATAATTAGATTCACGATACAGGCGAGCCAACCTATAGGCAGCTCGTCCTGAGCCATTTTTTGCGGCCAGTTGCAGCCACTTTAATGCTTCCGCC
>JALHOI010000278.1 GCA_022843085.1 Pseudobdellovibrionaceae bacterium | reverse complement strand
GTTCATGCCCCAGCCGGCCCGCAACATTTCATAGGATTGCCCCGAGTCTTCACCCGTCTGCGCTGCAAAACCCTCGCGCCGGCCGAAATTTGCTGTTGCACAAGACCACCCGATGGCCATGTGACCGATCGAAGGTTTTCCACTGAGTTCTCGCGCGCCCACCGATCTTTTAAAGCGGTCCGGAGAACGCATGTCGATCGGCCATCTCGGAAATTTCTTGTAAAGTGTGAGATAGCTTTTGCCTGGTTGAAACCTTGTTTTGAACGGCGAGAGCAAATCGGGCCAACCTGATTTCAACAAGTCGTCCCAAATTGTTTGGGCGAGTGGAATTGGGCTGAAGAGTCCTCGGGTTGAATCAAATTCGAATTGCCGGGCGTAGGCAATCTCGGCGGCACGGTCGAGCTCGGCCGATACCGTAGGGGCCGTGAAGAAAATCAATGTTGCCATCAAGATCGCTTTTGTCATCTGAGGCCGAAAAGCGAAAATCGGGCCGAGGTGGCCAGCCTTCATCAGCAAACTACGGCGCTCTCGTGAAGCCACGCGGCCCCCGAATGACTTTTCAGTGAAGGACTTCCCAAAACGGAGGGAGATTTTTGCTACCGGCCAAAACTCGTCGTGCGCGACGCTTCGTAGGGTGTTTCCGAAGCTACGCTTCGAGTACAAAATCCCAGCGGATTTTGATGGTGCCGTCTTCGCCGACGATTCCCTTTGGCGGGTTTGGAAAAGGTGCGGCGGCGCGAAAGGCTTCGACGGCGGCTTCGTCGAGGTCGACAAGCCCCGAGGCGCTGAGAATCTGCACGCCAATCAAGGTACCCTTTTCGTCGAGGACGATGACGACTTTCGTTATTTTGTCGCCCTCGCTTGCGATTTGGCGGCCCTGCCGAACCGTGCGCTCAAACTTCTCGCGAATTTTGGGCTCCCAGTACTGGCGAAGCTTGTCTTTGATTCGGTTGTAGTACGAGTAGTAGATGAATTCTCGCGTCGAGAGCATCGTTTGCATCCCGGTCGGAACCTTCAGATGGTCGTCGGTCTTTGAAACTTCGTGACCGTCTCCCGACGCGGTTTGCTCGGCCGTGGGGTCGGGAACGAGCGGCATTTTTCGAAATGTTGGATTAAACTTTTCAAGGCCTTTACGGGGGGCCGCTGCGATGTCTGAGTCTTGCGACGTTAAAATATCTGCTTCGACGAGATCGCGAACGGCCTGAACGGAGTCTTCGGTTGGTTTAAGTTCATCAATCGAATTTTCGGTTTCAGTTGTTGCGAGATCTAAAGGTTTTGAAGCTGCCGAAGCCATTTGTTTGCGACCTTGCCCGGCGTCGTTCGTAAACTTTCCGGTCTGTGCCGCGCGCGTTTCTTTCAAAACGCGTTGGTTAAACTGACTTAAGTATTTCGCTTTCGGATCGATCTCGTCGTTGATAGCGGTTTTGTCGCTCTCAACGATTTGCTGAGCTTTTGAATCTGGAAGAGCGGCCGGCTGTTTTGCGAGCATGGCCTTGAGTTCTTCGGGCGTCAAAAGCTGGACTTCAGTCTTAGAAGTTCGACTCGAGTACTTCTTAGTCGGAGTTAAAACCAGCCCGCCTCCGACTGTGAGATGGAAAAGAACAGACAAGCCGAGCGCGATCCAAAACCGCATTCGAGTCGATGAGACGCCCTTGTTCATTCGATTCCTCCTTTTAGGAAGATCGGTTTTTGAGGTGTCTTTCTGAAGTCTGGTCGTGGTCCATTTTGATGAGTGTTGTCATGAGTCTGGTTATCGAGGGTTTTGATAGCGTCGCGTCGCTGAAATCTTTAGACTTGAAGAGTGAACGCAAGTGCCCGACCCCGTGACCGCATTCGAGTGGTATGCAAAACAGACGTCGGACTGCGCCGCGAGCGCAACGAAGATTCATTTCTCTACGACGAAGAGCTTGGCCTGTACTGTGTCGCTGATGGAATGGGCGGGCATCGCGGCGGCGAGGTCGCGTCATCAATGGCGGTAAAGACCCTGCTCGAATTTGTTCGGGGCGTTCGTACCCAAAATAGAAAATACGGCGCACGCGAACTTTTGGTGCGCGGCTACGAAGAAGCAAGTTCGAAAATTTACGATAAAAGCCACATCGAAAGTCCAGAGCTTCACGGCATGGGGACGACTTTGGTCACGGCCCTCGCAAGCGACGACAGTCTGTTCATCGGTAACGTCGGAGATTCGAGGGCTTACCTCTTCTCTCAAGATCGTCTGTGGCAATTGACTGAGGATCATTCGCTTGTAAACGAGCAGCTTCGCGCGGGTCTAATTAAAGAAGAAGATTTACCCCGTTTGACCAATCGAAATGTCATCACAAGAAGCGTTGGGTTTGAACGCGAGGTCCAGGTTGATATTATCGAGCGGCCGATGGCGAAAGGTGATCTTTACTTGCTGTGTTCGGACGGGCTGTGCGGATTAGTTGACGACCAAGTCATTTACGACACGATTAAAAAGCACGGTGTCGACAGTGCCGATGCCATCGTCACCGACTGCATTGAAGAGGCCAAAGCCGCTGGCGGAGACGACAACGTCACCGTTATGGTCATCACAGTACCTTGACGCGTCCTCAAAACGACTCGGCGCGTTTTGACCGTTTTTGACGGTATGCGCTATCCGACTTCGTAAGTTAAGGTTATCCGGTCCTATTCCGATACGTTTGATGAGGATCATGATGAGAAACACTCGAACCCCGCAACCAGCGAAAGATCGATCTTCCGGATCGAGCGACCGATCCCGCTCGCGAGCGGCCAACGATGGCGCCATCGCAGACGCCTCGGCCCGTAAAACCGTGACCTTTTTGATGCTCACAAATCGCAAGGGACGCACTCTCAGCCTGACCCTCTCGGACGGTTGGTTGAAAGCCGTGATGTCGTTCGTCCTTGTGCTGTCTGTGATTGGTGCTGCGGCCGTCGTTGATTATCTTGGGCTTCTGGGCGCTTCGATTGAAAATCGCCGTTTGCGCGCCGAAAATTCACTTTTGCGCGAGCAGTTTCAAGTGGTCGAAGGAAAGCTCAATGCTCTTGAGGGAAGTCTCGAGCGAGTGCGAGGCTTCGTCACAAAGTTAAAACTCATCACAAATATTGAGACTGAAGACCGCTCGTTAAAATTGGCGTTTGGACCAAACCCTCGTGCGGGCCAGCCCGTCGGAGGAGCCGAGACCTCGGCTCTAGGTCGAACCCCCGCAGCCCTTGGCGCGATGCTACCTGCGGGATCCGTTCCGAACGGTGCAGAAGGCGACTCGGTATTTTTTCAGGGGCCTGCGCCAGACGAAAATGCGGGTGAGGTTGCAGCTGAACAGGCACGTGACTACGCCTCTCTTGCGATTCGCATCGACACGGCCGTACAAGATGTCGGCATCCGAGAGCAAGGCGTACTCGAGCTTTGGGAGTCACTGTCGGAACGACAGAACCTTCTGGCCGCAACACCGTCGATCAAACCCGTACGCGGTTGGTTCACTTCAAAATTTGGTTACCGTATTTCTCCGTTCACTTCGAAACCTGTGATGCACGCCGGTCTCGATATCGCAGCTGCGCCGGGATCACCGATTTACGCGACGGCCGACGGGGTCGTCAGCTTCGCGGGTTATGACGCCGGTTACGGAAAGCTCGTCACGATCGATCACGGCTACGGCGTGGTTACCCGGTTCGGTCACACCTCACAAATCTACGTCGAACTTGGTCAGAAGATAAAACGTCGCGATATTATCGCCGCCGTCGGTTCGACCGGACGTTCAACCGGCCCGCACTTACATTATGAAGTACGCGTGAACGACGTACCGGTCGACGCGAGCAACTACATACTCGACGAGTAAGCGTCGGCCTGAGGCCTGACAAATAAGCGTCGGCCTTATGATGAGGTGTCGATCAACGAGGTGACTCGATTGTCTCGATCTTATTCGTTTCAAGATGATGCGGCAGCAGTTCTTAAGTTTGTTTAAAAGATGGCCGAAAAAAGCAAACAGGGTGGAATGGCGCCTCGTTCATCGGAGATCGAATGTCGGAAAAAAAACCACCGCTCTCTGTTTTAAATCGGCGCTATCTGATTTTTCCGCGAATTCAGTTCAAGTACGCGTTCGTTTCTGCACTGCTGATGATGGTGGCCATGGGCTGCATGATGGTGCTGCAGAGTTACTTTTTTAATTCTGCTTTAAAGCCTGGAGTCCAACGGGTCGATCTTGAAAGATTGCAGTCGATGGTGTTGGTACTGAGCTTTTTTCTTCTGTTCGTTGCGGGATTTTTATCGTTCGTCGTTTCAATACTTGTGACGCATCGGTTTTTAGGGCCGACATTCGCGATTCGTCGCTCGCTCGATGCAATTCGCGCAGGCGAAAGCTCGGTTGAAATTAAGATTCGCGAGCACGATGAGCTCAGGCACCTCGTGCAGTTGCTCAACGAGGTGATTCCTTCGCTCGTTCAAGACCGTGGTGAGATGAAGCTGCCTCAGACTTCAGTCGTCGAGAATAGTACTGAAAAAAGCTAGAGCGATTTCGTAGTTCGTCTCTTGCGATTTAACCGTCTCAATACGATTTGCCTCATTCTAAGACCTTTCGATGATCGAGTCGTCGCAGTTCTGTCAGCGCGTTGAAACTGCAGAAGATCTTAAGTTTGTCGAAAAGATTGCCGAAAAACAGGAGGGGCTCGACTTACGCCGAGTCGAGACGGCAAAACATCGGGCGACTTTTAATCTTTGGAGAATCTTATGTCAGGCATTGATTTAAACACTGACAGGCCGCGAACAACACGTGCAAGGCGATATCTGATTTTTCCAAAGATCCAGTTTAAGCAGGGGTTCGTGACAGCCTTATTGATGATGCGGGCTCAAAATCACAGGCAAAAACACCCACATCAAATCACCCGTACCTTTGAAG
>JALHOI010000277.1 GCA_022843085.1 Pseudobdellovibrionaceae bacterium | reverse complement strand
TTTACGGCGCGTACCCGCTAGCGCGGCTCGCTTCGCTAAGTCATCCGGGCACCGAGCGCGAACTTGTACTTCGCCGTGTGGTGGGATCTGCGCGCACGGTGCTTGCGTGGCACGTTCGCGGCGATCAACTGGTTGTATTTTCTTTGATTGATAATTTGCTCAAAGGCGCGGCTTCGCAAGCCGTCGAGAATTTTAACCGTTTTTTAGGTTTGGCTCCTGAAACCACACTGATTGAAAGAGAGGGTGTATTATGATGACACCTGGACCCGGCATCGCGAGAACTCCGTTACCACTTGGCTTCACGGCTTCGGGTGTGAACTGCGGCGTACGTCGTTACCGTCCTGATCTCGGTTTGGTTCTGTCCGATCGTCCTGCGGTCGGCGCGGGTGTTTTCACCGAGAATCGTTTTGCGGCGGCTCCGGTTCACTATTGCCGTTCGATTCTTCCGTCATCGTCGATTCGTGCGATCGTAACAAACTCGGGCCAGGCCAACGCGGCGACGGGCCCAGAGGGTGTTGAGAACAACAAGACTTTCGCTTTCGAAGTTGCGAAAGAACTTGAATGTTTTCCGCGCGAAGTTTTGGTCGCGTCGACGGGTGTCATCGGGCCCCAGCTCGATATACCGAAAATCATCGCGGCGATTCCTGAACTGGTCGATCGAACGACGGATACCGCCGAGAATTTCTCGCTCGCAATTTTGACGACGGACCTTGTTCCGAAAACGGTTACGACCGAACTGCAATTGTCGGGCGGTTCGGTGCGTATTACGGGCATCTGCAAAGGCTCGGGCATGATTCATCCGAACATGGCGACGATGCTTGGCTATTTGTTGACCGACGCGATTATTCCCGTCGCCAAAGCGCAGGCGCTTTTGAAAGATGCGACCGACATCAGCTTCAACATGATCTCGGTCGACGGTGATTCGTCGACGAATGACGCCGTTTTCTTTTTGGCGAACGGCGCGGCCGGCGTTGGTCTTTCGACTCACGACGACGAGATGAAGTTTCAGGGTGCACTTCGCGAGATCGCGATCTTGCTGGCGCAGTCGATTGCCATCGACGGTGAGGGTGCGACGAAACTTGTTGAGATTCGAGTGAAGGGTGCGCCTGATCTCGCGACCGCGCGTCGTGCAGCCCGCGGCGTGACCGTGTCGCCGTTAGTGAAAACGGCCATGCATGGAGAAGATCCGAATTGGGGTCGAATCATCGCGCGGCTTGGCGCCGAACAAGTGCCCGAAGTTGCATTGTCGCGTCTGACGTTGACCATGCAGGGCGTTTTGCTTTTCGGTGAGGGCCGTCCGCAACCGTTCGAGAAGGCTGATGTGAAACAGCTTTTGAAAAAGTCAAAAGTGCTGGTCGAAATCGATCTTCGATCGGGTAGCGATGAGGCCACGGCGTGGGGCTGTGATCTGTCGAAGAAGTACGTCGATATTAATACCGAGTACACGACATGAGTACGAAGCCGAATTCTTCGAGTAAATCGTCAACGCCAGTGCCCCGCGAGGTGCTGGCTTCACTTGGCTACGTGAAACAATTCACGGGCAGTACGATTGTCGTCAAACTTGGCGGTTCGATTTTGCAAGACGACGGCTTGCTCTCGCAGATCTGCGAAGATATCGCCCTCGTTCGCGCCGTCGGGGTCAAAGTCGTCCTCGTTCACGGCGGTGGCCCTGCGATCAACGAAGAGCTGACACGCAAAGCGATCACGTGGGAGTTCGTAGAAGGCCTTCGCGTTACAACGCCTGAAATGATGAGTGTGATTGAAACAGTTCTCAGCGGAAATGTGAATCGTCGTATTGTACGCGGACTCAATCACGCAGGACTTCGGGCCGTCGGATTTTCAGGAATGGATGCCGGCACGCTGATCTGCAAACAGGCCGATAAGCGCTTACAACTGGTTGGCGAAATAGAGCGCGTTAACACGCAGCTCATCGATCTTATTTTGGCGATGGAAGACGATCTCGGTTTTCGCGGTGTACCCGTGATCGCGCCGATCGGTGCGGGCCGCGATGGTCAGGCCTATAATATCAATGCCGACTGGGCCGCGAGTCGCGTGGCTTCAGCGATGGGCGTCACGAAAATGCTATTTCTGACTGATCAAGACGGCATTCTTGATCAAGACATGAAGCTAATACCCGAACTCGACGCGGGCGAACTTGTTCAATTGATCGAAGACGGAACTGTCAAGGGTGGAATGCTAGCGAAAGCCCGCACGATCCTTCACGCGATTCAAAACAAAGTGACAGACGTCCACATTATGAATGCGCGCCGGTCTCACGCCATCGTCGAAGAACTATTCACCGATCGCGGCGTCGGCACCGTTTGCCGATTGCGGTCGCGCGGTGGTGCTCACTCGTCGACTCTATCTTCATCTTTACCGGCGAAGGTTTAAGAAGATGGCGGGCGCACCTCCAAAGTTCAAATCGAAACATTTTTTGACGGGCACCGAGCTTTCCAAGACCGAGCTCTTTGAGCTTTTGCGGTTGGCCGAAGCGTGCCGCGAGCAGCGACTCGCTGGATTTCGGCGCGATGATTTGCGCAACAAAAATGTCGTCTTACTTTTCGAAAAGCCGTCGCTGCGAACTCGGGTTAGTTTCACGGTCGCGATTCAAGAGCTGGGTGGTTCAGTTCTTGAGCTCGATTCGATCGGTCGAAAAAAAGAAGATCCTGAAGACACGATCCGAGTTCTTGCCGGCTATTGCCACGCGGTCATGGTGCGCACGCATGCGCATTCGATTCTTGAACGCATGGTCGCGAAGTCGCCCATACCTGTGATCAACGGACTTAGCGACACTCATCACCCGTGCCAGGTTCTTGCTGATTTGCAGACGCTCATGCAGCGATTTAAAGACTTGCATGGTCTTAAGCTTGCGTACGTCGGCGATGGCAACAACATGCTTCATTCACTTTTACTGCTGGCTCCGATCATGGGGGTCGAAGTTCATTACGCGTGCCCTCGCGGCTACGAGCCAAGTTCTCTTGTCGTCAGGCAGGCAAAAAAGCGAGCGCAGGGAATGGGCGGCGGAGTCTTCGCGCACGCAAGCCCGATCGAAGCCGTTAAGTCTTCGAACGCCGTGTACACGGACGTCTGGACGAGCATGGGTTTCGAGCAAGAGGAAACCGATCGCGACAAAGTCTTTCAACCCTATCAGCTGAATGAAGAGTTGTACTCGTTTGCGGATCCGAAAGCTTTAATCATGCACTGTATGCCGATGCTTCGAGATAAAGAAATAACGGCCACACTTGTCGAGCACGAGAATTCGGTTCTTTTTCAACAAGCCGAGAACCGCATGCACGCACAAAAAGCCCTGCTTGTTGGTCTTGTCGGAAAAAACACTTAACGAACGAGAGGAGGCGACATGGCAGAACGAATTGATACCCAGGCTCGCCTTCAGGCACTGCGCAAGCTTCTCGTCAAAGAAGATGCCAGCACACAAGACGAACTTCGCGACGAACTTGAGAAACTTGATTACGAAGTCAATCAGTCGACGATCTCGCGCGATCTTCGAAAACTCGGTGCGATCAAGATGATCGATGCGTCGGGGCGGACTGTTTACCGAATCGCCGAAGAAATGACGCGAGTTACAGCGCCGTCGGGCCTCGGCACGTTGATCACCAACATCGAGCACAATGGTTTCATGGTTGTTGTGCACACATCACCGGGTTCGGCGTCACTCGTTGCCCGGCAGCTTGATCAGCTTCGGTCGTCGAATGGAGTTCTCGGCACCATCGCCGGCGACGACACCGTTTTCGTGTGTCCTCGAAATCCGAAAGACATTTCGGCCCTCGTGAAGCGTATCGAGCGAGTCTTGAGTGGGTCAGATAATTAATGGTACTGGTTTAATCGTGACGCTACAGGAATGGCTCGAAGAAAATCCGTTTATGCTTTCGCTGTCGTCGGGCTTTTTCGGCTTTTATGCTCACGCCGGTTTCTTTAAGGCGCTAAGCGAGCGCGGACTTTCGGCGCGTGCCTACACGGGTGCGAGCGCTGGGTCGATCGTCGCGGCTGCGGCCGCGATGGGGCATTCGGCAACGGATATCGAAAAGCTGATTTTAGGGGTGAAGCTTCAGGACTTCTGGGATCTTTCGCCGGGACTCGGTTTTGTACGCGGAAAAAAATTTGAGTCTTTGGTTAGGCGCACAATTGGAAACGACTTTCGCGACTTGCAAAAACCACTTCGCATCGCCACCTTCGACATTTTGAAACGACGGACTCAAGTTTTTACCGACGGCGAGCTGGCCAAGGTCATTCGAGCATCATGTGCGGTGCCGCTAATGTTTCATCCGGTCCGCATGGGTAAATCTGTTTACTGGGACGGGGGAATTCTCGACAAGATGGCACTTCATGGAGTTTCTGATTCCGAACCTGTTCTTGCGCATTACCTGAACGGGAAAAGTAGTTACGAAATCTATGAACGACACCGCGATGGAAAAAACTGGCGAGGTAATCGCCAGGTTGTTGCACTAAAAAATCTCTTAAGGTCAGGGCCCTACAAGATGCACGTGGGGCCCGAGATTTTAGATGCAGCCTACAAACAAACACTCTTGCGCCTCGAGCAACCCATCTAGCGGCGTGCCGCTACGGGCGTCTGTGCGGCGGCTGACTTTGCTGCTGCCGGGGCTTTCAGTTTCAAGACCTTCACTTGGGCGCCCGGCTGAATCTGCTGTTCCATCAGGTATGTGATTTTCAAGACGGCGACGTTGTCGCCGACCGACACGACTTCACCCGAAGCGATCGGCGTCGTCGTCGACGGAATTTTGTATTTTAGTCGTGTATAGCAGGCGGCACCTTCCCAAGCGTAGTGCAAATTCGAGAGACTGAAAGTATCGCCGACCTGAACGCCACCGCGGTAGCCGGCGTTGATGGCAACATGGGTATCGC
>JALHOI010000276.1 GCA_022843085.1 Pseudobdellovibrionaceae bacterium | reverse complement strand
ACAAAATAGGGTAGTCTTCATCGTCAACCAAAATATTTATTTGATCAATTTTAATCGTTTTCATCTGTTTTTTATAACACGGCCACTGGTTTGTGTCAACCTTTGTGGATTGTAAAGGAAATTGAATAATATGAAACTTAAAATCTGCACCTGTGGAAAGCAGCTTACGACTAAAAACGTACACAATCACGGTAGAACCGATCATAAGACTCGCATGGATATGCTTTGGTTTAGCTGTCTTGAGTGTCGCTCCACTTTAGTCCTTCGACCTAAAAACCGTATGGACTTGCCAATGGCCGAATATCAATCGAGCGTGGTCACTCCTATCAATTATGCTGAAATTGAACTTCTGGCTTTGGCTTCGTTGTCTGAAGAGGAAGTTGACTTGATGTTTGAGCAGGAATCGAAACGGAAAGTTTAAGTCCTTTTTTCAACGCTGAATTGATCTTTTTCACCGAAATCTCCATGTGTTGCCACATCCCAGTGATTAACCCATAGGGGATCTTCCCAGTCCGAGTCCCATTTTTAAAGTTAATCGCGGAGAGCCTCAAATTCTTTGAAAACGCTCCGTATTCGGCAAATTCCTTATAATAAGGGTGTTTCATCACGTTCTGCACACACCAATCCATGTACTCAATCGATTCTTTATGCCCGAGTTTCTCGATTTGAATTCGCTCCGTCCACTGGGCAGGAAGTGACAACAACTCAAACCCCTCTACACGAGAGCCATTAGCAATGTGAACACCAAAATTCTCAAGTCGGATAACGTCTTTCCGATTTTTGTAGGGTTTAACTTTTTTGTTCTTACGTTGGGCGATTCTGTTTTTGATTGACTTTGTAAAAGTTTCTAACGACTTTGGCTCCTTGAGTTCATCCCACTTCAGAGTGTACACATACCAACCACAGTCGTCCAAAGCTTCCATGATCTTAGGATCTTCAATTTCGCCTTTGTTGTTAATGTGAATTAGATACCTTAAGTCAAGGCAGCAGATGTGGGCAATGATGCCAATGTTCATGATTGGATAAAAAGATCTCCAGTGATTCTCAGGAAATAACTCCACCACCTTCTGGTACATTTGTCGTTCAATCTCAGTTCTTCTTCTTCTCATTGCACGAACTTTAAGAACTGGGTACAAACCAGAATTCTCGAAAGTGAATACTCTCTCTTCCGATTCGTTAAGTTTAGCTATTTTAGTCATAAGTTTTCTCCTAGACACGGTGTTATAACATAAAAACGTTCAGAAGTCAATCTGAATCACCGCTTGTAATCAAAACCAATATCAATCCGTTCTTAAGGTTTGTAAGGGTTCGTTAGTGTTTGGGGCTTTTGGGGTTTTTGGAGTATTTATAGTCCAAAAATCTACGGAGTTCTTTCCGAAACGAAGTGCAGGAAAGAATCTGACATAAGCCTTTATGTTAGAGGTTAGGGAAACCCACGAAATGTCAGTGGAGTGGTTTAACCCTGTTTTAATTGTTTGGGAAAAAGTATTTACCGCACCCCTCGACGCTCCGCGTCCCTCTATTGTAACGACAAAGGCACTTCGTGCCGTTATTCACTAGATAAAAAATCCTTGTAATTAAAGGAGAGATTCCACCGTTTTTACCCTTGAAAATGCTCATATTTTACAAAGTAAAAAGTAGAAAAAGGGATATGATGGAAAATCAGGGTAGATTCCCAGTAATGATCGGTGCTATCCAAGAGGATAATGGGGTAATCCGCGCTTTCTGTGAAATTAAATTAACAGAGAGGGTAGAACCACTTGTAATGATTTCTCTTCGGAGTTTTACTACAGTTTCGGATTGTGAATTTTACATAGAAAATGAAGTGGCTCCGAACTTTCCAAACGAAATGGATACAATCATTCCTCATCTGGACGGTGAGTTTAAAAACGGATTTTCAATCAAAAATGCAAAAAAAGTGGCCACAATGGTTTCTGGAGTTTTTGGTTTTGCTATTGATCCTGATGAAAAAGATTTTGGTATTCACCATGCCCAACCGTTCCAGCAAGCACTGATTGATCCTTCAAAAACGGTGTTTATCATCGATTCTGCTTACAATGAACATTTGGACAAGTATGCGCCTCTTCTGCAAATGATAAGTTCTACCTTTGAAACCACACTGGTTTGTGAAGAAGTCCTTGCCAAAACCCATGAAGAACTTGTTGAGCATTTAAACGGTTTTCATTCTGATCTTAACATTTTATTTAATAAACACCCACGACCAACAGGAGACTACTCAAAAGAACTCCGTGAGTTAATTTTAAAACAGAAGTGGGTGTCTGTTTCAATGAACATTAAGAAACCCGAGGTTAAAAATGAATCCAAACAAGTACATTAATGGGGAGAACACCCAATTGCACATTGTGCAAAAAGAAAAAACGGATGGATTTCAATTGATGATGAAACTTGAAGTGCAAAATAAGGACGTGTATCTGATTTCAAGGAAAGTGTACAGTAAAAAAGAAATGGATCAGATCTGGCCACTAGTCAACGATGAGTTCGCACAAGCTTGCAAAGTTTCGCGGGAGAGTGTTGTGCCTCTGATCGAAATTATTAATTTTTATAAGTTCAACATTGTTGGTAAAGCGTTAATAAACGTGAACGAACTCAACACTCACCCTTATCTGCACTAGTATGAAAGTTTTAGTTTTTCGTTGTGTTCATTGTGGTAAAGAAATTCGTGAAAACGATAAGACTTGTCCACATTGCAATCACCCAAACACAAATCCTGAGGTTTCTGAAGAAGAAGTGGGCGACGATGGCTAAGTGGAAGTGTGATCACTGTGAAAAAGTAGAAGAAAATAACTACCAAACTCGGATGCCTGTTGGTTGGAGTGTGATTCGTTTTCAAGTAAGGGAACAGTCAACGGCAGAAACGGACATAAGAGAGACTGGTTCAATCAAATTTGTTGGTACTAACCGAATTTGCAGTGATTGTTCGAAAGTTTCACGTTCTGCTGCTATTGATGACCAAAAACTAACAATAGTGTGGAAACTTAAAACTTATGAAGAAATGTTTGAGAAACAAAAGTCTAAAAAGGAAGTTGCGATGCAAAATGCGGTATTTGATGCCAATGGATTGGGAGCGTTGAAAACATGAAAACTAAAATCTACTTAACGCTTGTGCGATTTTTTGCTTTAAAACTCCACCAATCTTTACTTAAAGAAGGTGAAGTGCGAGTTGGTGTAAAAATCATTGGTAAAGATCAACCAAGAGTCATCATTTCTGGCATGTCTTTTGGTCCTAGGTACGAAATTGAACAAATGAGAAAGCTTGGAATAGGTGAGTGGTGATGGAAAAAATAGAGAACGTACACAAACTTTTTGATCAGAAATCAAAATGGGACGTAATGGTCAAAGGACGACATATTAAATTAGTGATTGATCCCTGTTCTTGCGGAGTCCACGCAAAATGGGTAATCGAACAAGAAACGCCTGAATTCATAAAAAGCATGTTTGGTAGTGCAAAACAAGAACGAGTGATTGATGAGTGGCACTGGCACCCGACTTGGAAAGATAAAATCTTGTTCAGGAAGTTAGAGCCTGAACTCATCAAGTGGATTAAAAAGACGAGAAAAAGACTTGAAGAAGTGCAAAAAGCTGAAGACGATGCGGAAAAATTGAGAAAAATGATTGAGGAAATCTAAATGTACAAAGACAGTGACGGCGCGAAATTAAAAGCTGGAGACACAGTTATTTTTTCTTACGGAATTCCACCATTGCGTGTTGAGGCTCCGCTTGTAGAGAAAAACGGCAAATTAGTAGCCATCACGACAGGTCACACACCAAATGAATGTGAAGTAAAAGAATTGATTGGCTATGTTGGTAATATTTATAAAAAAGAGAGCAAGCAGTGATCACTGAATTGCGACCATCAAAAGAAATATGGAAATATTTTTCACGTGTAAACGGTGAATTGGATGCCACAAACGTACCCATCACTGGATTGCAGATCGCCTCTGGCTTGGCCGATAGATACGCAGGTTATCACATTTCATACTCAATGACTGAATTGTTGAAGGACTTGAACCTTGTTGATAAAAGAGGTTTGCCAAATAAAGCGGGTAAAGAAGTGATGGCCCATTATCTGCACGAGAAATATCATCGAAATCGAGAAGGGGTTGTAATAATCAATCCTTTTAAAGAAGAAATCAAACTAGGAGAACTAAATGGTTAAGTTAATTACAGTTACGCCTGATGCAGAAAAAATTATGGCACACGTGGCAAGGGTTAGCAACCCATCCAACCAAGACAACCCTGAATACGCCAAACTTCTCCGCTATTGCATAAAACACCGTCACTGGAGTGTGTTTGAGACAGGTTCACTCACTCTCGAAATCACAACTTCACGAGCAATCGCGGCTCAAATCCTTCGTCACCGTTCATTCACATTTCAGGAATTCAGTCAACGTTACGCATCCCCACAGGATTTTGTAGTGTATGAGGCTCGAAGACAAGACGTTAAAAACAGACAAAATTCGGTTGATGATTTGCCTGAAGTGGATAAAGAGTGGTTTGCAGGTTCTCAATACGAAATTTGGGAAAAAGCTAAAGCCCTTTATGATGAAGCCATCTCACGCGGGATTGCCAAAGAATGCGCACGGTTCTTATTACCTCTGTCTGTAGAAACCAAACTTTACATGACTGGCAGCGTCCGATCATGGATTCACTACATTGAACTCCGTGGATCTGCTGGCACTCAAAAAGAACACATGGACATTGCGTTAGAATGCAAAAAGCTTTTTAAAGAGGCTTTCCCGACAACTGCTGAAGCCTTAGAGTGGTAATTTGTATATTCAATTGTGGGTATTTTCGTTTTTAATTCAAACACCGTAAAAGGGGGAATCGTGAACGAAAGTCCACAAACAAAAAGAGGGGGAACTATGGGCTCATTATTAATCATAT
>JALHOI010000275.1:3373-4916 GCA_022843085.1 Pseudobdellovibrionaceae bacterium | reverse complement strand
GTTCGAAAAAACTCGACCGCCTCCTCGGGAGTTTTGTGCATCTTCCAATTTGCTGCGTAGATAAAGTCTCGCATGGCTCAAGAACTCCTTCGTCCGACATCTCGGATCAAACTTCGTCAGTCAATTTTCAAGCGTTCGTCACTCAAGATACCGTAGGTGGGCACAGCGAACTTTATGTTTGCTTCACGCAGACGCGAAACGATTCGCTGTAACACTTCGTCGCCCACCGCAAAACGAGTTCCGTAATCGTAGAGCGAGTAGAAAATTTTAACGGTGAACCACGATTCAGAAATTTCCATCAGAAGTGCTTTCGGTTCGGGGGCGAGCGGCTGTTTCACGACTTCGTTGACCGAACCAACGAGTATTTTTTTAATTTGATCAAGCGAGCTATCAAAAGGCACTCGAATCGTATGGGCAACCCGAAATGGCCCTGTGGCCGCCGAGAAAATTAGAATCTGACTTTGCCCGATCGTCTTGTTGGGAATCAGCACAAGCTCGTCCATCGCGCTCATTAAAAAGGTTCCGCGCCACGTGATCTCGTGAACCTGCCCCGTCCATTTTACGGCACCGTTTTGAATTTCGATCCAGTCGCCGATCCGATACGGCTTGTCGATCTGAAGTGCGACACCCGAAAACAAATTGCCCAAAGTATCTTGAAGTGCCAAGCCGAGCACAATCGAGAATATGGCCGACGTTGCGAGTACCGCTTCAATCTTGAAACCGAAAACATTTGAGGCGATCCACGTCGCGATCAAAGTTGAAATAATCAGTGTGAAGAGATTTGCGACAAGACGTGGAACGCCGACCGACATATGAGAGGAAAACAAATAGGTATAGATCAGGATCTGACCGAGCTTGACGAACACGATTGCCGTCACAAACATTGTTAAGAGTGCCAGATAATTTGGAACTCCCTGAAAGCCGTCGAACCCGGCGATCTGGCGCCCGGCCTGCCAGTAAGCAAGACTCAGCAAGGTTCCGACAAACAAATAAGCCGCGGTTGTGCGGTAACGTTCAAGAAAACTTTCGTGGCGTTTTACCGAAATTCCACGAAGGAAAATTCGGTAAATCACAAACGCCATGACCAAGATGACCCACGAAACGATATAGTATTCCGCCTGAATCAAGTTTTCGACTTTTTCGATGGGTATCCATGAAGGCTTCATATTCTAATTCTCCGAAAAAATCCCGAGCCCGAGTTCGTCTGACAGATCACGAAGCACCGATACGCCTCGCAGCGAATGGCCGCGCGAATCAATCAGTGGAGAGAAAACAGCGATCCCCATCTTTCCTGGAACAACCGCAATCAAACCACCGCTGACACCGCTCTTTGCTGGAAGTCCGACGTCAAACGCCCATTCGCCTGCCGAATCGTACATTCCACAGGTGAACATCAGACTTAAAATGTCTCGCACAGTTTCACCTCGAAAGACACGCCGCTTCGAAATGGGCTGTACACCCTTATTCGCCAAAGTTGCCGCCATCTGGGCCAGATCGTGAACGTTGGCTAAAATCGAGCACTGCCGAAAATAAATGTCGAGTG
>JALHOI010000275.1:0-3363 GCA_022843085.1 Pseudobdellovibrionaceae bacterium | reverse complement strand
ATCGCCAGGAATGATGTCAAAATGCCTCATGAGATGCGCAATCGACCGATTTCGGTGCGCCGTTGAACGTTCGCTCTCGAAAACGGCCTGATCGACGGCGAGCGGCCGATTCGAGAGATCAGAAAAATGATCGAGAATCTTCTGAAATCTCAAACTCGTATCAGCCGGCGGAAGCAGACTTGTTACCGCGATAGCGCCCGAGTTGATCATCGGATTATAGGGTCGGTGTGTCACCTTCTCGAGCTCGACTATTGAATTGAAAGCCTCACCCGACGGTTCAACGCCGACCTTTTGATGAAGACTTGCACGACCTAAAGCCTCAGCGGCGAGGCCGTAAACAAACGGCTTTGAAACTGATTGCAAGGTCAGCGATGCGTCGACGTCACCGGTCGAATAAACTTGCCCCGAGGTGGTGATGATTGCGATCGAAAATAGATCTGGGCTGACTCGTGACAATTCTGGAATATAGGACGCAAGCTCACCAGTCGTAAGCAGCGAGTATCGCCGATGCAAACGTTCGATCAGAGTTTTAAGATCTCTGTCTTCGACCCACATTTCTAAAGACTTGGCGCCGCAGATTCGCGAACCGTGCGAAGAGCCTCGAGTCCCGGTAGTTTGGCACCCTCGAGGTATTCAAGCGATGCGCCCCCACCCGTCGAGATGTGCGTCATCTTAGCCGCAAACCCCGACGCCTCTGCCGCCGCAGCCGAATCGCCACCACCGACGATCGAAACCCCGCCCTTTTCAGTCAAGCCAGCTAAGGCCTCGGCAACCGCAAATGATCCGTTTGCGAATTCTTGGCGTTCGAAGACGCCCATCGGACCATTCCAAAAAACTGTCTTCGCACGAAGAATTTCTTCTCGGTACATCGCGCGCGTCTTCGGACCAATATCGAGGCCCACTTTGCCTTCAGGTATGCTGTCGCCTAACACGATCTCGATTTTCGAGGGCGCAAGAAAATCGTCGGCAACAACGTGATCGACTGGCAGCAAGATCTTTTTGCCGCGGGCCTCGATACGCTCGATTAACTCTTTGGCAAACGCGAGGCGATCTTTTTCAACGCGAGATTTACCGACACCAAGACCTTTCGCGGCAATGAAGGTGTAAGCCATTGCGCCACCGATCAGAAAAGTATCGATGCCTTCGATCATTTTTTCGATAATTTTGATTTTATCGCTGACTTTCGAACCACCCATAATGGCGACAAACGGTTTCGCGGGCCCCGCTAATAATCCACCGAGTGCTTCGACTTCTTTCTTGATTAAAAAACCACAACCTCGTTTTGCAATGAGGCGAGGAAGTGCATCGATCGTCGAGTGGGCCCGGTGAGAAGCTCCGAACGCGTCGTTGATGTAGATATCGGTGTAACTTGCAATCGTGTTTGCAAGCTCGGCCGCATTCTTAGTTTCACCCTTGTCGAAGCGAACGTTCTCGAGCAGAAGCAGTTGATTCGGTTTAAGTCCCGCTAGTAAAGCTTTCGGCGCATCTGAATTTGGTTCTTCAACTAAAATTACTTCGCAGTTTAGCAATTCACCAAGGCGCAGGGCCACGGGCTCGAGCGTAAATTTCGAACGATCTTCGTCAGATTCAGGCCGACCGAGGTGCGAGGCGATAACAACTTTCGCTCCTTTTTCGAGCGCATACCTTAAGGTCGGAAGGGCTGCGCGAATTCGGGTCTCGTCGGTGATGACCAGCGCCCCCGCTTCGCCCGACATTGGCACATTCAAATCGAGACGAATGAAAACGCGGTTCCCCTTCAGATCAAAATCTTCGATCGATTTGATGCCCTGCAGACCTGAAAACGTCTTGCCGAAACCTGCGCCTGAGGCCGTCTGAATCATGTCGCAAAACCTTTTTTGTGCATCAGCTTCACCAGGTCGACAAGACGAGTTGAGAAGCCGGTCTCATTGTCGTACCAAGAAAAAATCTTCGCCATTCGAGTTCCAGACACCATCGTGCTTTTCAGATCAACGATCGACGAAAAAGGGTTGCCGTTGAAATCCACCGACACGAGTGGAGCGTCTTCGCAATAAAGCACGCCCTTAAACGGTCCCGATGCGGCCGCCGCCTTTAGCGCCTCGTTTATGCTTTCGACCGTCATGTCTTTGTTGGACGTGAACGTGAGGTCGACAAGCGAAACGTTTTGTGTCGGAACGCGAACCGACGTGCCGTCCAGGCGGCCCTTCAGTTCAGGCATCACTTCGGTCACGGCTTTAGCCGCACCCGTGGTTGTTGGAATGATCGAGGCCGAGGCCGTACGCGCGCGTCGCAAATCTTTGTGAGGTGCATCGAGAACCGATTGGTCATTTGTGAACGCATGGACGGTCGTCATCAAACCGCGGTCGATGCCGAAAGTTTCATTCAGCACCTTCGCGATCGGAGCGAGGCAATTCGTCGTGCATGAGGCATTCGACAGAATCTGGTGCTTCGAAGGGTCGTAAGCCTCGTGGTTGAGTCCATAGACGATGGTAACGTCAGCCGCTTTCGCCGGCGCCGATGCAATAACTTTTTTGGCTCCAGCCGTGATGTGCTTCAGCAATTCCTCACGCTTGTCATTGAAGACGCCTGTGCAGTCGATCACGACGTCGGCCCCCCATGCCTTCCACGGAATTTGAGCCGGATCTTTTTCGGCAGAGAGGGGGATTGATTTTCCATTGACGACAAGCTTCGCGGCCGTGCTTCCGGTCGCAGTTTTCATCGTCTCAAGTTTGACGTCCCCGTCAAAAATTCCGTGCGTCGAATCAAACTTTAAAAGATGGGCCGCGAGTTCGGGACTTCCGAGATCATTGATACCAACGACCTCAACCTCGAGGCCCGTTTTCAAAAGAAGATCTTTTTGTACGGCGCGAAAGAACACGCGCCCGATGCGACCAAAGCCATTGATGCCAACCTTCACGCTTGCCATTTTGCAAAACCTTTCGACTGAGGGGCCCTCTGCTTACAGGGCCAATCTCAACTAATCAAGAATTCGCATTTTTCGGTTCGCCTCCGGCTTAGGCCTCAGCCTACTCGAGGCTGAGCTTCGGAAAGAGGCGTTTCGCGTTGACGCGTGTCGATTGCGAAAGTTCGGCGAGCGAAATGCCTTTGAGATCAGCTACGGCTTGAGCGGTGTGTACAACAAACTCAGGAAGATTCGACTTTCCGCGCTCGGGAACAGGCGCTAGAAACGGCGCATCGGTCTCGACGTGCAATCGGTCGAGCGGAACAAACTTGACAACTTCTCGCAGCGCAACCGCGTTCTTGAAAGTCACAACGCCGCTAATTGAAATATCAAATCCGCAATCGATGGCGCGTGTCGCGAGCTCTAAAGACGACGTGAAACAGTGTAATAGCCCGCTAACCCGCCCCCGATATTCGTGCAGC
>JALHOI010000274.1 GCA_022843085.1 Pseudobdellovibrionaceae bacterium | reverse complement strand
GGCAAAAGTGCGGTTCACCAACACACGTTAACACCGGTTTTAGATCGAATTTTTTCGTCTTAAAAAGCCCACCAGAAGGTTCAGTTGGAAGTCGACGGGGTCGGGGTTATTGCGAGGGAAAGCATGCAAACGGCGGCTTTCGAGCTGCGCTAGAGCTTATACGAAACGCCGTCATGGACATGCCTACTAGGTCATCCGTCTTCGCCGAAACACTTCGTCAATCGAAAATTCAATTTGCCAAAGCGAATCATGACTTCAAATATCGAACTGATTTCGGAGTCTCTGCGTTTGACGACCCCGTGCACGAGTTCAGCCATGAAGATCTTTTCCGGCGCCGGAAACGAGCAGCGCGGTCACATGCTGGCTGAGCCTTTTGGTTGAAGCCGCGATCTACAGTGCAGTGGTATTGGTACAAAGCAGCCGGGCCTATTTTAGAATATCTTTAATTTTGAACTTCTTTTTCAGTTTTAGCGCTGTATCCAGATCGACACCTTCTTCGATTTTTTTATACATCGTGAGAGGTGTGATTGTGACTTCCAGGTTGAGTGCGGAATCGAGCCTTTCTTTTGGCGAGGCAATTGGTCCTATATCTAAAACGACATCACCCGGTGGTAGAAACATTTCCTGGAGATAATTCTTTAACTTGAGTGGCTCTCCCGCAAAATCAAAATCATATACAATCCCGTCGTAAAGAAGTGCTACGTGGTAGAACCAGGGTTGAGCGAATGGAATTCCCGCACGGCCTCTCGCGGTGAATCGACTTCGATATGCAAGCGCCACTCTCCTCGCCTGATAAAATAGTAGAGAGCCCTGCGAAGGGTACATATTTATGATTGAGGCCAGATTTGCATCAAAATCGTTAGGGAGTTCGCGCTTCGCAGACTGAATGAGTAAATCGACATTTGAGCGGCACGCACCGTCGCCGCAGGAATATCGATCATGAGCCGTAATTTGGGCTCGGAGGAACGTTGCCACCTTATCCGATTCGAATAACGTTGTACAATTCACGGCCACGACGCCAGGAGCATTACGTGACGCAAATGGGCTTTCAACTGCCCCAAAAAGGCAGGTAATTGCGAAAAGAAAACGAATGATGCTCTTCATCTTGTGTATTAAGCCGTCTCCGCTCTTACCTAGTCATATCAAGCCCTGAGGGTTGCAAGACCAAAACCCAACGCTTTTGAAGCGCAATACGACGAGGATCACCTTCAGCGAGAGTTGCCGACCACGACTCAAAGCGCGCGAGCCAAATCTGAAGAGGCGTCTGCGAAATCCCGCCTCGAAGACTTCGTAAACATCGCGACGCCTTCGTAAGAAAAAATAGAATCCCGTCTAATGACCCTCGACTAGCCGAGACTCGACGTTGGGCGACCCGGACGTTCGCCCAAACGCTTCGCGTTCTTGCCGCTGACGAGACGAAGGTCTGGGTTTTCTCGACCTACGGCGTGGTTTTCCACGACGATGGTCTAGTTTCATCGCGCATTTCCACGACGATGGTCTAGTTCGACTCGACCCGACTTAAGTCAGCCCAGACCCTCGACGAAAGGTTTGTTGTAAGGCTCGACAGTTCGAAGGTCGAGTGGAAGAGCGAAACCGAAAGTGTGACTGCAATCGGTGGCTGCGATGACTCCGCTCTCGCTCGTTGAATTGAAAAAGACTTGCACCAATGTGTTTAACCCAAGGGCGCCATTTGGACGGTGCCTCCGGGATCCTCGAAGTAGGATTCGAGCCCCGGTCGCAGTATGCAGCTGCCAATTGTACGTGCCGTGTCGCTAGGACGACCGGTCAAAGGAGAGTCTCATGGGTCTACGTATCGCGACGAATTTATCGTCAATCACAGCACAGCGTTCTCTTTCGGGCAGCTCGCGCGAACTTCAGAAGTCGTTCGCACAGTTGTCTTCAGGCTCACGGATCACAAAGTCTGCGGATGATGCCGCTGGTCTTGCGGTCAGTGAAAACTTGAAGTCACAAATTCGCAGCTACTCGCAAGCCGGGCGAAACTCGCTCGACGGCGTGTCTCTCGTACAGACTGCTGAGGGTGGACTCAATGAGATCTCTAATATTCTGACTCGGCTTCGTGAGCTTGGTGTTCAGGCTTCTTCTGACACCGTCGGCGAAACCGAGCGGGGATTTTTAAACAAAGAAGTCGTGCAGTTAAAGAACGAAGTCCAGCGTATTGCGAGCTCGACGAAGTTCGGCAACGTCGCTCTTCTCGACGGTTCGGCCGGTGAGTTCGACTTTCAAGTCGGCATTAATAACGACGACTTTGGCGACCGCATCACGTTTGATTCGTCAGCGCAAGAGGCAACCGCTTCAGCACTCGGCATCGACGGGCTCGACTATGCGTCGAAGGAAGATGCGCAAAGTTCGCTTGCGACACTCGATGAAGCACAATTGATGGTGAACGGCTTCCGAGCCAACCTCGGTGCGATTCAAAACCGATTGGTATCGACTCAAGACAACATCGGCGTCATGCACGAAAACTTGTCGGCTGCGAATTCTCGAATTCGTGATACCGACATCGCGCAAGCCTCGGCTGAAGTGACTCGTAACCAAATCATGCAGCAGGCGACTGTTTCGGTCCTCGCCAATGCGAATGCATCACAGCAGTCGGCATTGAAGTTGATCGGTTGATAAAAAAAGGGTTCTAAGGGAAGGAGTCTCCTTCCTTTCCGGGACCGTACCTACCCGAGGGATTTCGATCCCTCGGCGGTCTTAAGGCTAGCAGTGGTCGAGGTCGTGTTCTGAATCGAAACGCCAAGTCCGAAGAGAATCGCAAGTATGGACGTCAAGCATTCGGTCAGAAACATTTTAGCTCCGACACTCGGAAAAATTTCGGAAACGAAACTTCGAGATTCAGTACGAGGCGACGGAACGACATCTGCCGATCGCGATCCGAATGGTCAGCAGCAAAGCGAAGGCGGAGAGCAGCGTCGAGGCCTGACAGAAGAAGAGATTCAAGAAGCGATTAAAATTCTAGAAGCGCTTCCCGGAGTCAAAGATAACGGTCTTCAGTTCAAACTCACCCGCGGCGAAAACGGTGTCCCCGTCGTCAATGTTCAAGACCGCGACGGAAAAATTGTTCGGCGAATCGCCGAAACCGAACTCAGCCAAGTCAAAGCACGCCAAAACGGCGGCGCAGTAAAAACCACCGGCAACATTCTCAATAAGGCGATGTGATAGCCTACTGCCGCTGCGGAAGACATTCGCCGCGTTCGGGCTCGAGGCCCCAGCGCGCGCGAACCGATTCGTTGGGGTCAGGGCTTAAGCGATTTGCAATCGAGTGCTGGCGAATATCGCGAAGTGGAAGAATCGTGTCGGCATCGATTTTTACCGGGCACACGAGGTCTTCGACTTGTTCGTCGATGATGCCATCCGTAAACACCTGCTGAATTCGGTCAAGCACGGCTGTTAAATCTTTCGGAAGCCCACGGCCCGTAAGTCTGACGTCGTCCATCAGATCATTGGTTGTCATCCACAATTCCCAAAGATCGAGAAATCCTTCTTTGAAACGTGAGTCGCGATTGTTGGTCGAATAGTTGTAGTAGTCTTGGCCTTTCAGGCAGACATTTTTCGCCGCCTTGAAGTTCGCTGCTTCATAGGTCAAAGAAACGCGACCCTTTGCTTCGCGACATAGATTTCCGATCTCGCGACCGATCGCTTCGATCAAGGGCTCGGGCCGAATTTGAAGCATTCTGAAAATCATAGGTCGCCATTCTTGATGGCGCGTCCAAGAAAAGTTTTGAGCCCCCGTGGGCTGGGGGCAGCTTTTCCCGACGACGCAAAAAGATCGAAAACCTGCTTGAAGCGAGCCGCCGGGAAGTTTGTCGTAGACCGCTTCACCACGAGGAAGGCCGTCCCGAAAGAAAAGTTCTTCTCGCGCGGGGACACTTGCGAAAACTAATTCTGGAATTCCGGTCGGCCGCACCTTTCGTACAAACCAGGCGTGACCGACCGACTGCGCCGCTAACAAGACAGTTCCAGGTTTCACGTGGTCGCGCGAGAGCTCAGTAATCGGTGTTGTATCTTTTAACAGCGACCAGGTGCCGGCGGCCGTAACAACGTCTTTTAAGAAAGCGCGTAGGCGCAGCTCTCGAGGTACAGAATTCCACGACGGCTTCGAAGCATCGAGGACTTTTCCCCGGTAGACGACCTTCGATTTGAATGGCAATCCATTTTGAGCGGCAAAAATGATGCGGGCGGCGTAAACGAAATCGGCGCAGTCGACGGGAAGACCGTGAAGCGGTTGGCCCGGTTCGAACAAAGAGCTCTGAATCTTTCCGTCGTCCGCGACGGGCTGACTTGTGATGTGTTCAAGCCACTTACCGAACTCGTCTTCCTTCTGAAGATTCCAGTCGGCAGTAACATCCCAAACCGCAGCCTCAGCCGCTTGCGCGGCGAGTACGGTGGCAAGAGCCAGCGCCATGATTGCGATCGCGCGTGCCACGCTTGCGATCGTGCAAAAGCGACGTTGGTAAAGACGGCCAGATCTTAGTTGCACTTAATTCCCTCGCGGTCTTCGAAGTAAACCGAAGATGGCGATGTGTCCGTATTCATTTTCGTGTGTGAACTTAATGAAATCGCACGAAGTTCGCTGGCTTGCCCCGGTGTGCTGTCAGCCGTGAATTCAATGATCGATTGCCCGATGTAAGTTGAATTGCTGATCGAGACACAATTGTTGTCGTCGCGACCGTCGCACGCGTTCACATAGCGAACTGGAAAAACGTCGTCCACCCCGAGTTGTCGAAAGAACTGCAGAATTTCACGTTCGCTTGCTGAGACTTGGCTTCCTGTCTGGGTCTCTTGCGGACCGCGCCCTAGAGTTGGAAATGTTCCGAATGAGGGAACGCTGTTGACCAAGTTAAAAAGTGGAAACTTTGCGATGTCGAAACTTCCGACATTAAGCGCAAAGTTTTGCGGACGGTTG